>DAOWDO010000068.1 GCA_030638985.1 Dehalococcoidia bacterium
CCCGGTGATGGCATCGGGCCGGAGATTGTCGATGAGACGGTGAAGGTGCTGGAAGCGGCGGGAAAGAGATACGGCCACAGCTTTGAGTACACCTATGGCCTGGTCGGCGGCGTGGCCATTGAGCAGGAAGGGACTGCTCTTTCTAAAAGGACGGTGAGGATGTGCGAGCGCAGCGATGCCGTGCTTATGGGTGCCGTCGGTGACCCCAAATTCGATGACCCCCAGGCCCCCGTCCACCCGGAGGACGGTCTGCTGGACTTGCGTAAGGGGCTGGGGCTGTTCGCCAACCTGAGGCCGGTGAAGGTCTATCAGTCGCTGATTGACAACACCAATTTCAAGCCAGAGGTTATCCGGGGCGTGGATTTCATCTTTGTCCGGGAGCTCACCGGTGGACTATACTTCGGCCGGCCCAAGAGGCAGTGGCGGACCACCAGGGGAAGGCGAGCCGTTGATTCAATGTCCTACTCGGAGCAGGAGATAGAGCGTATTGTCCGGGTGGGTTTTGAGGTCGCCCGCACGCAAAAGAAGAAGCTGATATCGGTGGACAAGGCCAACGTATTACAGTCATCCCGGCTGTGGCGGCAGGTAGCTATCGAAGTCTCCAGGGAATACCCCGATATTGAGCTGGAGCATCAGCTGGTGGATGCCTGCGCCATGCGCATAATCCAGAATCCCGGATACCTTGACGTTCTGGTTACCGAAAACACCTTCGGCGATATTCTTTCCGACGAAGCATCTATGCTCGGTGGCTCGCTGGGAATGCTGGCATCGGCCAGCCTGGCCGGGGTGCCAAAAGAGGGCGTGCCCACGCTGGGTATGTATGAACCGAGCCACGGTAGCGCTCCCCGCCGCGCCGGACTGGATATGGCCAACCCCATAGCCACCATTATGAGCATGGCCATGATGCTGCGCTACTCGCTGGGCTTAACCCGGGAGGCAGAAGCGGTTGAGACAGCCGTAGAGAAAGTGCTGGAAGAAGGCTACCGGACCTATGATATAATGGGGGAAGGCAAGACCAAGGTAGGTACCAGAAAGATGGGTGACCTGATTGCCGAGAGGATTTAGGAGGCTGATAATTGCCATTAGTCCAGCTCTATGACACCACGCTCAGGGATGGCGCCCAGCGGGAGGGCATCTCCTTCTCGGTGGTGGACAAGCTCAACATAACTAAAAAGCTGGATGAGCTCGGGGTTCACTTTATAGAAGGGGGATGGCCCGGCTCCAGCCCCAAAGACGCCGAGTTCTTCAGCAGGGCAAGACGCCTTGTGCTTGCTAATGCCACGCTGGTAGCCTTTGGCAGCACCCGTCGTCCCGGGGTCAAAGCTGAGGCGGATGCCAACCTTCAGGTGCTGGCTGATGCCGGGGTGGAAGTGGTTACCATAGTGGGCAAGAGCTCAGACCTGCAGGTTACCCAGGTACTGGAGACCACCCTGGAGGAGAACCTGGAAATGGTCTCCGATTCAATATCGTTTTTGAAAAAAAATGGGCTCACCGTATTCCTGGATGCCGAACACTTTTTTGATGGCTTTAAGTCTGATGCTGCATATGCCTTGAAGGTGTTGTTAACGGCAGCGAAAGCCGGCGCTGACTGTCTGGTATTGTGTGATACCAACGGCGGTGCCCTGCCCGACGAGATAGCAGCTACTGTTGGGGCTGTCCGTAAGGAAACCGATGTGCCGGTGGCTATACACGCTCACAATGATAGTGAACTGGCAGTGGCCAACACCCTGGCAGCGGTGGCTGCTGGAGCCAGCCAGGTACAGGGTACCATTAACGGTTATGGTGAGCGCTGTGGCAATGCCAACCTGTGCTCCATTATCCCGGCGCTTAAGTTCAAGATGGGCATTGACTGTGTCACCGATGAGCAGCTGGCCAAGCTGACCGAGGTCGCCCACTATGTCAGTGAGGTGGCCAACCTCAGCCCCGATGCCTTCCTGCCCTATGTCGGTGCCAGCGCTTTCAGTCATAAGGCCGGCCTGCACGTTTCCGGTTTAAGCAAGTGGTCAGGAAGCTACCAGCACATAGACCCGGCCCTGGTTGGCAGCCAGGCCAGGATGCTGGTTTCAGAGCTATCAGGCAGGGCTAACATTGTCCACCGTGCCCGGGAGCTGGGGGTTGACCTGCCGGCCAAGGGCAGGGAGGCCCAGGAGCTTCTGGAAAAGGTCAAACTACTTGAGAGCCGCGGCTTCCAGTATGAAAACGCCGAGGCTTCTTTTGACCTGCTGGTAAAGCGCGCCAAGCCGGGTTACCAGCCTCCCTTCGAGCTGGTTGACTTTATGGTGGTTATTGAAAAAAGGCGGCGAGCTCCAGTTGATAGGAGCCCTGATGAAGTTATGGCCGAGGCAGTGGTCAAGGTGAGGGTGGATGATGAGGTAAAGCACACCGCCGCCGAGGGAGCCGGTCCGGTTAACGCCCTGGACAAGGCATTGCGCAAGGCGCTGATACAGTTCTATCCCAATCTGTCGGTGGTTCAGCTAGTGGATTACAAGGTTCGCATTCTTGAAGAGAGCGTCGGCACCGAGTCTA
>DAOWDO010000039.1 GCA_030638985.1 Dehalococcoidia bacterium
AGATGGGCAGGTTAGCGGCTTCTGCCTCCCTGACCTTTTGCAGCTTACGGCGGTAGTAGCTTTTGGAGGTGATGAACAGGTTCGTCTCAGTAAGGCTCTTTACTATATCCAGCGGTAGCTGCATCTCCTGCGCCATCTGCTCAAATCGCCCCCGGTTTACCCCGAAGAGGTAAAGCCTGGGCGGCTCGTTTTTCTTAAGTAGCTGCTTGGCTCTCCGGGTTCTGGCGGTGGTTACCGGCGGCCTCTTTTCTATTCTGACTTCTCCGTTTTCGTCCAGCCACCTAATCTCGGAATCCAGCGGTTGACCGCGCAGGACGGCGTCAACTGCCTGGCCGACATCGGGGTGAATGGATACCTTGTCCCAGTCTAAGATTTCAACCACGATATCAAAGGTAGGCTGTGAAGTGCGCTCCAGTATGGATTTCTGGGTGCCCCGCCTTTTAGCCTCCTCGTCGCCGAGGGTTACTGTCTGGATGCCGCCGATGAGGTCGGAGAGGGTGGGGTTCATCATCAGGTTTTCCAGGGTGTTGCCGTGGGCGGTGCCGATTAGCTGAACCCCGCGCTCGGCGATAGTTCGGGCGGCTTGAGCCTCAAGCTCGGTACCAATCTCATCAATTACGATTACCTCCGGCATGTGGTTCTCCACCGCCTCAATCATTACCGAGTGCTGTTTGGTGGGTGTGGTTACCTGCATGCGCCGGGCGTGCCCGATGGCGGGGTGGGGGATATCGCCGTCGCCGGCAATCTCGTTTGAGGTGTCAACGATAATAACCCGCTTGCTGAAGTCATCAGCCAGCACGCGGGCTGCCTCACGGAGCATGGTTGTCTTGCCGACACCCGGTCCGCCCAGGAGCAGGATGCTCTTACCTGACTCAACGAGGTCTTCAATAACCCTGATTGTGCCGAAGACGGCTCGCCCCACCCGGCAGGTAAGCCCGACGATGCGCCCGGTACGGTTGCGAATGGCTGAAATACGGTGCAGGGTGCGCTCAATTCCGGCTCGGTTGTCATCGCCGAAGCTGCCGATGCGGGAGGCTATGTAGTTTAGGTCCGGGTCATCGACTTCCTTGGGACTCAGGACTTCTTCCCGTTGGGGAAAACGGGCCTCAGCCGGACGGCCCAGGTCCAGGACTACCTCCAGCAGCTGGTGTTTGTCGCTTTGCTCGTAGAGTGGCTGGCGAAAATGTGGGGGCAGAATGTCAAGCAGGGCTTCTAGGTCGTCAGTGATTACTTTCTGCAAGATTACCCTCCTGGGCTGGGCTTACTGTTGCTAACGATATCCACGAAGTACTTATGAAGTCTCAGGTCGTCGGTGAGTTCGGGGTGAAAGGCGGTGGCGATTAGCTTCTCTTGCCTGGCGGCGACGATGGTGCCGTCATTCAGGCGGGTTAGCACTGCCACGTTACCATTTGCCTGCTCAATTCTTGGGGCGCGAATAAATACCCCGGGAAAGGGTTTTTCCCCCAGTGCCGGGATACTGAGTTCAGCTTCAAAGCTCTCTCTTTGCCGGCCGAAGGCGTTACGCCTGACTACTAAATCCATCAGGCCCAGAGTCTGCATTTTGGAATCCGAGAGCTCCTTCGCCAGAATTATCAGGCCAGCGCAGGTTCCCAGAATGGGTAAGCCGCTTGCCGCCAGTTTTTTTATCTGGTCGCTAAGGTCATAGTCTCGAATCAGCCGGCTGATAACGGTGCTTTCGCCTCCGGGAATGATTAGCCCGTCCAGGCTGATAAGTTCCAAGGGCAAGCGGACGGGCAGGGCTTCTGCTTCTAGTTTGCGCAAGACGGCTATGTGCTCGGCAAAGGCTCCTTGCACGGCAAGGACACCTATTCTCATGTTACCATCCTCTAGATGCCAGTAGTTCACTAGTGGGGATCTGTTTTATATCCAGCCCGGACATGGCTTCTCCCAGGTTTTTGGAGACCTCGGCAATGATTTCCGGGTCTTGATAGTGGGTAGTCGCCTTGACGGTTGCCTTGGCTCTTGCCTCCGGATTAGAGGCCTTGAAGATTCCAGAGCCAACGAAGATCCCGTCAGCGCCCAGTTGCATCATCAGGGCGGCATCGGCGGGGGTAGCCACGCCGCCAGCGGCAAAGTTGACCACGGGCAGTTTCCCGGTCTTGTGCAGCTCGGCTACAAGAGCAAACGGAGCGCCCATTTCCTTGGCCCGGGTCATTAGCTCGTCCTCCGGGGTAGCTACCAGCTGGCGGATACCGTCCATGACGGCGCGCATGTGTCTCACCGCTTCGACAATATTACCGGTGCCGGCCTCACCCTTGGTTCTAATCATAGCCGCTCCCTCACCGATGCGGCGTAGTGCCTCACCCAGGTCGCGGCAGCCGCAGACGAAGGGCACCTTGAAGTCTTGCTGCCAGATGTGGTGGGCTTCATCGGCGGGGGTGAGCACCTCAGACTCATCTATGTAGTCAACGCCCAGCACTGCCAGTGCCTGAGCCTCGACAAAGTGACCGATGCGGCACTTAGCCATCACCGGTATCGAGACTACCTTCATAATAGCTTCAATAATCGTCGGGTCGGCCATGCGGGCAACTCCCCCCGCCGCCCGAATATCGGCGGGCACTCGCTCCAGCGCCATCACGGCGCAGGCGCCGGCCTCCTCGGCGATTTTGGCGTGCTCCGGGCTGACCACATCCATAATCACCCCGCCCTTTAACATCTGAGCCAGTCCGGTCTTAACCTTCCAGGTTCCGGTTTCCAT
>DAOWDO010000025.1 GCA_030638985.1 Dehalococcoidia bacterium
ATGCCCTGCTGGCTGGCCGCCAGCATTGCCACCGCCTGAGCCCTGCCTATGGCCAGTGCCGACCTGACATTTTCAGCAACGAAGGGCTGTTCCACGGCCACCTCGTCCGGCTGGTAGCGTGAGATAACCTCGGAGAGTTTCTGGTAGAAATGGCTCAAACGCTCCCCGATGGGAGAGCGCCTGGGGCAACTTAGGGCATCACAGCAGACGAAGGTCATTTCATCCGCTTCGGCGTCTATTATCCCGTAGCCGAGGACAACAGTGCCCGGGTCAATGCCCAAAATCCTCATTACCTGGCAACCTACTCCTGGGCCCGGTATTTTCTCAGAACCTCGTCGGAGAAATCGACATTACTGCAGACGCTCTGGGTGTCATCCAGCCCTTCCAGCTTATCCAGCAGCCGCAGGACCTGGAAGGCAGCGTGTTCATCAAGCTGGACGGTGGTCTTGGCTATCCTGGCCACTTCCGCCGAAGCAATGGTTACATCATTCTGCTCCAGGTTCTTCCTGACCGCTTCCAGATCCTCGGGTCTGGTATAAATCTCAACACAGTCCGACTCCGTGGCTACATCCTCGGCACCGGCGTCTATCGCCTTAAGAGCCAGCTCGTCGGCATCCAGATCACCGGTCTCAACGGTAATAACTCCCCTGGGGTCAAAGAGCCAGGTGACACTGCCGCTCTCACTCAGATTGCCACCGCCTCGTGAGAAGGTGCTCCTTACATCCTGCAGGGTGCGGTTACGGTTGTCGCTCAGCGCCTCGACCAGAATGGCGGTGCCGCCGGGCCCGTAGCCCTCCAGAACCATTTCTTCCAGACGGCTTCCCTCAAGGGTGCCTTCACCGCGCTTGATGGCCCGCTCAACGTTATCCGAAGGCATATTGTTGTCTTTGGCCTTCTGGATGGCCAGCCGCAGGTGGTAATTGGTCTCCGGGCTGCTGCCACCCTCACGCACAGTAAGAATAATCTCCCGCGTCAGCTTGGTGAATAGCTTGCCTCGCCGGGCATCAGCTACCCCCTTCTGGTGCTTTATTGAAGACCACTTGGAGTGTCCCGACATTTCTTGACCCTCCTTAAGGGAAGTCCACCGTCATTTTAGCACTTAAAGCGGTTAAGGTGAAGGGGGAATGGCAAGATAAGACCGGGCGAATCAGCTGCTTGTCTCACCGACAGCACAGGCAACGGCGTATTCCCGGCAGTGGGAAAGGCTGATGGCAAGGTGGGATAAGCCCAGTTTGCCGGCCCGGCGTCGAGCCCTGCCGCGGAGTTTAACCAGCGGTTTGCCCTCCAGGTCAGAAAGTATCTCTATGTCCCTCAAACCGATGCCCGGGTAGCCCAGTGCCTTAATCACCGCTTCCTTGCCGGAGAAACGGGCGGCCAGAGAAGAAGGGCGGTCGCCATACAACTTAAGCTCCAGCCCGGTATATACCCGCTCCAGGAAGCTGTCTCCCCAGCGGTCAATGGCCTTGGCAATGCGGGCAATTTCAATAATATCGACGCCGACGTGCTGCATTACTTCATCTACCCGGAAATCTTTTCAATCCTTACGGCGCACACCTTGAGCTCCGGTATCTTGGCCACCGGGTCAACCTCCGGGTTTGTCAGCATATTGGTCGGGCTTTCGGCGAAATGGAAAGTCATAAAGACCAGCCCCGGTGGCGAAACCCCGGTTATCCCCGCCCTGGCGGTTACCTGCCCGCGCCGCGAGACTATTTTAACACAATCACCATCGGCAATGCCCAGTTTCTCGGCATCGGCCGGGTTTATCTCCAGGAGCTCCTCGCCCTTGAACTCGTTCAGGCCCTTAACCCGACGGGTCATGGAGCCGGTATGGTAGTGGAAGAGGCTGCGCCCGGTGGTCAGCAGCAGCGGGTAGTCATCGTCGGGCAGCTCCGCAGGAGGCCGGTACTCCACAGGGATAAACCTGCCCCTGCCCCGGGTGAACTTCCGGGTGTGCAGGATAGGAGTCCCCGGGTGCTCCACAGTTGGGCAGGGCCATTGCAGACCGCCGGCCTCAAGGCGCTGGTAAGAGATGCCGCCATAGCTTGGGGTCAGCCGGGCAATCTCATCCATAATCTGAGATGGGTGGTCAAAGTCAAAGCCTCTGGCGCCCATCCTCTGCGCCAGCCGGCAGGTAATCAGCCAGTCCGGCCGGGAGTCGCCCACCGGCTCAACGGCCTGCCGGACTCTCTGCACACGGCGCTCGGTATTGGTAAAAGTGCCCTCCTTTTCGGCGAAGCTCACCCCCGGTAGAACAACGTCGGCCATCTCGGCGGATTCAGTAAGAAAGATGTCCTGGGCAGCGAAAAACTCCAGCCGGGAGAGTGCCTCCCGAACATGATTGGCATCGGGTTCGCTCAGCACCGGGTTTTCCCCGATGAGATAGAGGGCCTTTATCCTGCCCTGGTATATGGCTTCTATTATTTCACCAAGGGTCAGCCCGGCATCGGGAGGCAGTTGGCTGTCCCAGGCGGCCTCAAACTTCTCTCTAATAGCCGGGTCGGTGACCGCCTGATAGCCGGAATACACATCGGGCAGTGCCCCCATATCGCAGGCCCCCTGCACGTTATTCTGTCCCCGCAGCGGGTTAACGCCGCTGCCCGGCTTGCCGATGTTACCGGTAAGCATGGCCAGATTGGCGATGGCCATGACATTGTCCGTGCCGTGCGAGTGCTGGGTGATGCCCATGGCATAGAGGATAGCGGCCGGACTGTTACCGGCATACATACGGGCAGCTTCGGCTATCTGGCCCTGAGGCACCCCGGTGATTTCCTCGGCAGTAGCCAGGTCTAAGCCGGCCAGGGACTTTTCAAAGGCGTCAAAGTTTTCACAGCGCTGCTCGATAAAAGCCCTGTCATGCAGTCCTTCGTCGAGGATAACCTTTGCCATCGCCAGCAGCAGGGCGACATCGCTGCCCGGCCGCTGCCTTAGCCAGATATCGGCGTAGCGCACCAGCCTGATTTCGCGGGGGTTGGCCACAATCAGCCTGGCCCCGTGCCGCACCGCCCCCTTGACGTCAAAGCCGATGACCGGGTGGCTCTCCGTGGTATTGCTACCAATGGACAGGATACAGGCGGCCTGGCCGATATCGCTGTTGGAGTTGGTCATGGCGCCGCTGCCGAAGGCGGCGGCCAGACCGGCCACCGTGGGCGAGTGGCAGAGGCGGGCACAGTGGTCAATGTTGTTTGTGCCCAGTACCGCCCGTGTAAACTTCTGAATGACGTAGTTGTCTTCGTTGGTGGACTTGGCCGAAGAGATGACGGCTACCTGGTCGCCCGAGTAGCCGGCCAGTTTGCCGGCGACCAGGTCAAGGGCTTCATCCCAGCTTGCTGAGGCGAACTGGTCACCCTTCTTTATAAGAGGAGTTGTCAGGCGCTCCTGGTGGTGAACAAACTCGGCGATACCGTAGCGCCCTTTGACGCAGAGACGGCCTCTACCGGCCTGGCTTTCTTTATCGCCGCGCACCGATATAATGCGGCCAGCGCGGACGCCGAGATACATCATACAGCCGACACCGCAGTAGGGGCAGGTGGTCGCTACCTCACTGGTGGGCAACTGGTAGTCCCCGGGCACCAGCGCCGCCACCGGACAGCGGACAACACACTCGCCGCAGGACTGGCAGATTGATTCCATCAGGTGTCTATCGCCAGAGGTGCTCACCCAGCTATCGTAGCCGCGGCCGGCTATCTCGATGGCATTGACCGCTGTTACCTCGTCGCAGGCACGGGTACACCGCTGGCAGAGGATGCAGTAGTTGCGGTCAAGGGTGAAAAAGGGATTACTGGCATCAACCGGGCGTTCGCCGGCCATTGGGCGAAGACGATACCCGGTAACACCCAGGTAGGCAGCTACTTCCTGCAATTCGCACCGCTGGTTCTTGATACAGGTGAGGCAATCGGTGGGGTGGTCGGCCAGGATCAACTCCAGGGTGTTGCGCCGCACCTGGTCTATCTCCGGCGTTGATGTCCGAACGACCATGCCGTCGGCGACGCGGGTGGTGCAGGCGGTGGGCAGGCCGCGCTGGCCCTCAATATCTACGATGCACAGGCGGCAGCCTGCGTACGGCTCCAGGTCCGGGTGATAACACAGGGTGGGCAGATAGATACCGGCCTCACGGGCTGCCTCCAGCACCGTCATTCCCTGCCCGGCGACAACTTCCGTGCTGTCTATGGTCAGCCTTACCGTTTCCAAGGTAAACTCCCTGTCATTCCTTTTCCTCAAGGTCGCACCGCAGGCACCGCATGGCCTCCTCAACGGCCATCTGGTCGCTGTAGCCCAGTTCTACCTGGGCGAAGCTGCCGAGCCGCTGGTCAAGGGGGATAACAGCCGCTTTTACCCGTTGCCTTTCCTCCGATTCCCCGAGCGGGGCCAGCTCTCCTTCGGGTGGCGTCAGCGCTTCATCAATTATACCGCTGCCACCCAGGTACTTATCTATCGAGACAGCCGCCCGTCTGCCGGAGGCGATAGCCTCGATAACAGTGGCCGGCCCGCTGACGGCGTCGCCGCCGGCAAAAACCCCTTTTCTGGTGGTAGCCAGGGTTTCGGGG
>DAOWDO010000030.1 GCA_030638985.1 Dehalococcoidia bacterium
CAGAGAAAAAATTATAAATGACCCTCTTCCCCCCAAAATGCTATAATTATCATAGCTAGCATGGACATTCTATCCCAGCTTAACCCCGCCCAGAGACAGGCCGCGGAGGCTATAAGTGGCCCGCTGCTGATTCTGGCCGGCCCCGGCAGCGGCAAGACCAGGGTGATTACCCACCGCATTGCCTATCTCATCAAGGTGTGTGGCGTAAGCCCGCGGCACATCATGGCGGTTACCTTTACCAACAAGGCCGCCCGCGAGATGGAAGAGAGGCTTAACCGGCTGGCGAAAGCTTCAGTAAAAGAGCTGACCCTGGGCACTTTCCATGCTATCTGCGCCCGCATCCTGCGGCAGGAGGGCAGGGCTATCGGCATTACTCCCGGTTTCACTATCTACGGCCGGGATGACCAGATAAGCCTGCTCAAACGGGCTATCCAGGAGGTTGACCTTGACCCCAAGCAGTATCCGCCGGCAGCCATACTCTCAGCCATCGGCGCTGCCAAGAGCCAGATGCTGACACCCGGCGGATACGCCCAGCACAGCTCAAGCTACTTTGAGGAGGTGGTGGCGCGGGTCTATGAGCGCTACCAGCAGCTGCTCGGCCAGAGCAATGCCCTGGACTTTGACGACCTCTTGATGAAGGCAGCCGAGCTGTTCAGTAGCCAGCCCGGGGTGCTGGATAGGTACCAGCAGAGATATCAGCACATCCTGGTGGATGAGTTTCAGGACACCAATCTGGTTCAGTACCAGCTTATAAAGCTGCTGGCGGGAAAGCACCGCAATATTTGCGTCGTCGGCGACCCGGACCAGTCAATCTACTCCTGGCGGTCGGCTGATTTGCGCAACATTCTCAGTTTTGAAAAAGACTACCCCGAGGCCAGGGTGGTGCTCCTGGAGCAGAACTATCGCTCCACCAGGTCAATCCTGGAAGCGGCCTCGGGCATAATAGCGGTAAACCAGCAGCGAAAGCCCAAGAAACTGTGGACGGACAATGACGCCGGGGAGCCGGTTAACATAGTTGAGACGTATAACGAGCAGGAAGAGGCCCAGTTTGTCGTCAGGGAAGTAGAGCGGTTGGTGGCCGCCGGACAGGCAAAACCCTCCGACTGCGCCGTGATGTACCGCACCAATGCTCAGTCACGGGCCCTTGAGGAGGCCTTTATCCGCTACGGCACGCCCTATCGGCTGGTGGCCGGCACCCGCTTCTATGAGCGCCGTGAGGTAAAGGATATCATTGCCTATCTCAAGCTAATCCAGAATACCCGCGATAGCGTCAGCCTGCTGCGGATAATCAATATTCCACAAAGGGGCATCGGTGACCGTACTCTAAGTCAGCTGACTTCCTGGGCCAGCTCAGCGAATCTATCCCGCTACGAGGCACTACAGCTCTTATCTTCGCCTCAGGAGGATAAGCCTCCCCCTTTCAGCCCCCACGCTGCCAGGGCGCTGGGCAGCTTCTATGCTATGGTGGAGGAATTGGTTGTCGGCAGTCGTCAGTTGAGCCTGGTTGACCTCTTTGACCTGGTAATAAGAAAATCTGGATACAGGGAGTACATACAGAATACCCCGGATGGCGAAGAGCGCTGGGAGAATGTTCTTGAGCTGCGCACTGTCGCCCAGCAGTACGGCGACCTGCCACCCGGTGAGGGGCTGATCGCCTTCCTGGAAGGGGTGACGCTGGTCTCCGATGTCGACGGCTACGATGAATCTGCCGGTGCGGTAACCCTGATAACGCTGCACCAGGCCAAGGGGCTGGAGTTCTCGGTGGTGTTCATCGTCGGTATGGAGGAAGGCGTGCTGCCTCATATCAGGTCCTTCGACGACCCGGGACAGATGGAGGAGGAGAGACGCCTGTGCTATGTCGGTGTCACCCGGGCAAAGAGCCGGGTTTACCTGGTGCGTGCCTTCCGCCGCAGCCTGATGGGTGGCAATACAGTCAACGGCCCGTCCCGCTTCCTTGCGGATATTCCGTCACAACTGGTTTCCGGGGTTGGATTGCGGCGGGGAGAGGAAAGCCAGATAGCAGCCGGTGCCTACTCATGGGATGGTGCCCCGGCCTCTGCCTTTGACCTGCCTGAGTTGAAGGTCGGCGACCAGGTGCGCCACGGCTGGTTTGGTGAAGGAGTAGTCGTCAGTTGCCAGCCGGTGCGGGACGATAGCGAACTGGTTGTCGCCTTTCGTGGCGTTGGCGTTAAAAAGCTGCTTCTCAGCTTCGCCAGGCTGGAGAAGGTGGACTAGGACCTGGCAATCAAAGTCTTAGCCCCCAGGTGGTAGCCAAAATCGCCGCCGGATGAAGTGGTGGACAGGCCGGCCTTGGTGGCCAAGGAGCTGCCCCCACGTCAGGCCGACCCTGATATGTGTCACCAGGGAGAAGCTTGAAAAGGAGTTTGGCCGGGCTTAACCGGAATCCGCTTCCGTTTGGCCGGTGGCTTGCTCAATCAGCTCCCAGCGAACCATGCCTTCTTCTATCAACCGGCGTATTTTCCTCTCCTGTGGAGTGAGCTGACAGTTCTTGCCGGTCTTTATCTCCATGATGATGATTTCCCGGGGATCACCGGTAGCCAGCCCCAGGAAGACAATCAGGTCTATCGGGCTGCCTATGAAGCGGGCTTCGGTGGGGTCATAGCGGAACTGGGGCAGGTAAGGAGTCAACTGCTCCACGAACTTGCCGCCCAGCACCGCCCGGCTCTGGGTGATGGCTGCCCGCCGTATCCCCTCTCTTTCCTGTTCCAGGGTGTCGCGCTCAATTGCCTGCCACTGTCGGAACCTGTTTTCAAACCGCCACTTGATAAGCCAGTAGGACAGAAGGACCAGAAGAATAGCACCAGCCACTGTGATGGCAACCAGCAATCCGGACTCCATGATGAACCTCCCTGTACAGCTTGGCCTGCGGTTTTTTGGGCTACTTATCTTGAGCCTGGCTGCTGCCCGGCTTGACCAGCGGCACCCCGGTGGCGCACAGGGGGCATTCCTGTGGCTTATAGGTTGGCGTGATAGAGCGGAGGCAGCTGAATAAGGGGGGGCCAAAGTCATATTCCTGCTCGGAGCGGTCGACCAGTACGCCAATGCCGGTGACCTTGCCACCCTGTTCGGCCACCAGGGACAGAACCTCCCGGATGGACTTGCCGGTGGTCAGAACGTCGTCAACGACTAGGACCTTTTCTCCGGGGCTGATGCCAAAGCCGCGCTTGAAGGCTCGCTGGTTGTCCCCTTCTCTTTCGGCGAAGATGCCCCGCACACCAAGCTGTCGGGCTACTTCGTGGGCCAGTATGATGCCGCCGGTAGTCGGCCCGGCAACCACCTCAATCCCTTGCCCGGCGAAGTGGGTGCTTATCATGCGGCAGAGCTGCTCGGTGTAGTTGGGGAACTGAAGAACCCGGAACTTCTCCCAGTATATGGGAGAGTGAAGCCCCGAGGTGAGCAGGAAGTGCCCCTCAAGTATTGCTCCTGATTTCCTGAAGATTTCCTCGGCGTTACTGTCTATTTGGCTTCTCCCTTATAATATATAGCTGGTTAAGGAAACGAGTGGTTGGGTACCGCCCCCCAGTTGGAGCCGGGCCAGGTGGTGAACCAGGCTTTACCAACGATGTCGTCACGCTCCGCTAGCCACCCGTTGCGGGAATCATTGCTGACGTTGCGGTTGTCACCGAGGACAAAATAGCTGTCCGGCGGGATGATATTGCTGGTATAGGAGATTGCAGCCGGGGAGACGATATATTCGCTCTCATCCAGCTCCATGACGGTGCCATCCGATTGGTGGATATAGACGATGCCGTCTTTTATCTCAACCACTTCCCCGGGCATACCGATGATGCGCTTGATCAAGTCTTTCTCCAGGTTTAGGTTCTCCGGTGGGCTGAAGACGATAATATCGCCTCTTTTTGGCTCACCCCAGAAATAAGCTACCTTGCTGATGAGCAACCTATCGCCGTTCTCCAGGCCGGGTTCCATGGATGAGCCATCAACAATAGAGCTCGGGAATGTGGCATGGATTATCAGAAAAATGGCAACCGCCAGTATCAGCGTTCCTAGGATTTCACGGATAACAGACTTCAATTGATACCATCTCCCTATTGCTCAAATCAATTATACCCTATCCTTCCTCAGCCCTGCCAGTCAAGGCGGGGTAATCACGGGCATATACTGGCAGATATTGGCTGCTGGATGTATAATGGACTAACCAAACCTGTTTTTCTTTCGTTATAGCATAGTAGTAAAACATAACGGACTGGGAGGTCAATGTGAAGAAAGGACTATTACTGGCTTTTAGCCTGGCACTTTTGGTTACCACTCTTGGTGTAGCCGGCTGTAGCGATTATTTCGGTTCCGGGTCGGATGCGCAGGCTCAAAGGGGATCCATCTTTAGCCAGCAGAGCATCGGAATCTGGGTGACGGGTGTTGGTGAAGTTACTGTTATCCCCGATATCGCCATGCTCAGCCTCGG
>DAOWDO010000095.1 GCA_030638985.1 Dehalococcoidia bacterium
CGCCAAGCTTTATTACCTGCGCGGCTTAAGCGGTAAGGCAGCCCGCATCAAGGAAAGACGCGTCCTGAAAAAGAAGTAAGGCAGGCCGGCAAGACCTGCTCTAGGCAATTAACCTTCTACCATGAATCTTGAGGAGAGCAGCGTTGCCTTATGCCGAGGTCAGTGTCAACTCCCCAATCGCCCGTCGCCAGACGTTCAGCTATACCATCCCTGAAGGTCTAGATATTGCCGTCGGGCAAGCGGTATGGGTCCCCTTCGGTGATAAGGTACTGCAGGGCGTAGTTTTAGAGCTGAGCCGGTATCCGTCGGTAGAAGAGACCAGGGAGATAGATGGCCTGATAGAATCCCAGCCGGTATTATCTCCCGTCCATGTAGCCCTGGCCAAGTGGCTCGCCGACTACTACCTGTGCCCCACCTTTGAAGCCGTAGCCTTGATGCTACCGCCAGGATTCGAGCGCCGGCTGCTCACCTTCATCTCGGCAACAGATACGGCAGCGCAGCGCTGCCTCTCACTCCTCGCTCCGGAGCAGAAGCGAGTAATTGACCTTGTAATAAAACAGGGCAGCATTAATCTAAAACAACTGGAAAGGCTGCTGGGCAAGAAAAGGGCCCAGGCTACAGTATCGCAACTGGTGGCACGGGGCCTGGCCACCAGAAGCTATCGGATGGAGCCGGTCAGGGTAAAACCCAGGGTAGAGCTCCACCTCAGCCTGGCAGTGGATAAACAAGCCGCCCGGCAGGAAGCAGCCAGGTTGATCCGGAAAAAGGCTAATAAACAGGCGGCTATCCTCGAACTCCTTATCAAGCAACCGCAGCCTGTTGCCTGGTCTGCTATCCGGCGCGAGACAAACAGCCCCAGAGCGGCAGCAACGGCTCTATCCAAAAAGGGGCTGGTCATAGCAAGAAACATCGAGGTAAAACGCCAGCCGATTCCTGACAAGGACAGTAAGCCCACACGCCCGCTCACACCCAGCGCCGCTCAGGAAAAAGCACTTGACGCCATCAAGGGAGCCCTGAGGCAGGCAAAGACATCTGTTTTCCTGCTCCACGGAGTTACCGGCAGCGGTAAGACAGAGGTATATCTCCAGTCTCTGGCAGAGGCGGTCAGGCTGGGCAGGCGCGGCATCGTGCTGGTGCCGGAGATTGCCCTCACCCCACAGACTATAGAAAGGTTCACTGCCCGCTTCCCGAACCGGGTTGCTGTCCTCCACAGCAAGCTGTCGCTGGGCGAACAGTTTGACCAGTGGCGGCAGATTAAAGAGGGCCGGTATGATGTTGTTGTCGGCCCCAGGAGCGCTCTCTTCGCCCCCCAGCCAAACCTGGGGCTGATTGTCATCGACGAGGAGCACGAGTGGACTTACAAGCAGCAGGACTCGCCCCGGTACCACGCTCGCAATGCAGCCATAAAGCTGGCCGAGCTTGCCGGGGCCACCGTTGTCCTTGGCAGCGCCACTCCCGATGTGGAGAGCTACTACCGGGCCAAGCAGGGAGACTTCCAGTTGCTTGAGCTTCCCCAGCGTGTCACCCCCAAACAGGGTTCGGCCCTGCCCCAGGTCGAGCTGGTCGATTTAAGAGAAGAACTCAAGGCAGGTAATAGAAGTATCTTCAGCCGCTCCCTGAAACAGGCCATCGACAAGGCGATCGCCAACCGGGAGCAGGTAATCCTGTTCTTCAACCGCCGCGGTGGCGCCACCTTCATTCAATGCCGAAATTGCGGCTCCGTTTTTCGCTGCAAGCGCTGCCAGGTAGCTCTCGGCTACCACCCGGTGGAAGACACCCTGGTCTGCCACCAGTGCAATTACCGGGTGGGGGTGCCCGGGGTCTGCCCCCGGTGCTCCAGCCGCCGCATCAAATTCCTGGGCTTGGGCACCCAGAAACTGGAGATAGAGGCCGGGCTTACCTTCCCTCGGGCCAGACTGCTGCGCTGGGATAGCGACGCCACCCGGGGAAAAGACTCCCACCAGGAAATACTGGACAGGTTCCGGCGCGGCGACGCCGATATCCTGATTGGCACCCAGATGGTGGCCAAGGGGTTAGACCTTCCCCAGGTAACACTGGTCGGGGTAATAAGCGCCGATACCGGCCTTAACCTGCCCGACTTTCGGGCCGGAGAAAGAACGTTCCAGCTCCTTTCCCAGGTAACCGGCCGGGCCGGTCGGGGGCCGCGAGGTGGTCGCGCCATCATTCAAACATACTCACCCAAGCACTACGCCATTCAGGCAGCGGTAAAGCACGACTACTCCGCCTTCTACAAACAGGAAATCAGCTACCGCCGCCAGCTTGCCAATCCACCCTTCTCCCGGCTGGTCCGCCTGACGTACAGCCATACCAACGACGCCCTCTGCCAGAGGGAAGCAGAAAGAATGAAGCAATTGCTTATCTCAGAGATTAACGCCGCCGGAACCCACGACGTCAGCCTGATCGGCCCGGCACCGGCCTTCATCCACCGCCTGCGGGGCCGGTTCCGCTGGCAACTGGTGCTGCGTGGCTCAGCACCGGATTCCCTGCTATCCCGAATAGCCATCCCCCAGAGATGGGCGGTGGATGTTGACCCAATCGGGCTTGGCTAAGCCCGGCTGAGACCGGTATTACTTCCCCTGACTGACATCGCCAGCTCCCGCATTGCCCTCAGGTCTTCAAGCTGCTTCTGGAACTGTTTATTCAGGGGAAGCACCAGGCCGTAGTTGGGCACTATATCAAACCGCAGTCGATACCTATAGCCACTTTTGATAGTTTTCGCCATGGTCACCCTTTTAGACCGGAGGCGACCGGCTCTTCAGACGCAAAGTAGAAAAGGTCATCAAGTCGGCGCTCCGGGAAGGCCCTTACGGCACCAATGATGAACTTCTGGTTGATACCACGCTTGCCCTCCCGTACCCGATAAACCTGGCTTACCGATAACCCCATGGCCCGGGCCAAATCAGATAAGCTCTGGTATCTTAAGCAGCTCAAATCAAAAACTCTCGTCTTAACTATCATAAGCAATGCCCCCTTGTGACAATAGGCACATATTAGCCTATAATAAGCCATTTGTCAATAGTATTTCAAAGATTTTTGGAACTTTCTGTCATATTTATCGACCGCGGGCACTGCAGTATCGTGGCAAATTTCGCCTCCCCCACGCAATTTTGACTTTATTGCCTCCAGTCAATTATAATAATTGTCAATATACTATTGACTTTCGCCATCTGGCAAATTATAATTAAACTATGAGCAATAGAGAAATCAGCCTGGGGGAAATAATCAGGCAGCAACGCGTTACCATTCCACTGACGCTACAGGAGCTTGCCCAGAAAACGAGCGTCTCCCCATCGCATCTGGGGCGTATGGAGAGGGGCGAACGCTTTCCATCAGCCCGTATTCTACGCAAGATCGCCGGGCCTCTGGGATTTGAGGAAGACGAGCTTTTTACCCTGGCCGGCTATCTTTCTCCCCAGCCAAGTACTGTCGCTGAGTCACGGCCCAGCTACAGCAGCGGGCGCCTGGACCCCTATGTCTCCAAGGTATTAGCCAACGAGCCGACTGAGGTACAGCATGCCGTCATCGGTATTCTCTCGATACTGAAGAGTCTGTCCAAGAGCATAACCAAAGAGATTCCTCAGGGCTAAGCCCGAGCCCAACTGCCTGCGGATAGCTGACCTGTCCTCTTAAAGGTGGGCAGGTCTCCGCTTGATAAATAGGCATATCTGGGGTATAGTTTACTTCCAGACAAGAGCAGTTGAGGCAGATTTGAAGCTACAGCTTAAGACGGCGGCCCAACCACTACTAGCCCGGATAAATGATTTTCTCACCAGCCAGAAGGTCCAGGCCTATGTTGTCGGCGGCTTTATCCGCGACCTGCTCCTGGCCCGAGATACGGCTGACATTGACATTGCCCTGAGGGCAGATGCGCTCGAAGTCGGCCCCCGGATGGCTACAGCTCTACACGGTAAATTTATCCCCCTCGACAAGGTGAACCGTGTGGGGAGGGTGGTTCTGGGCGATGCAGAGGCAGGCACCACCAAGTGGCAGATAGACCTCTCCACCATCGGTGACGGCATTGAAAAAGACCTCAGGCGGCGTGACTTTACCATTGATGCCATGGCTATCAACACAGAGGAGATAGCAACCATGCAACGTCTCGATTCCGCCGAGCTTATCGACCCCCACCATGGCCTGGAAGACATACAGAAGAGAACAATCAGGGCGGTTAGCCAGACCGTTTTCAAGCAGGATGCGGCCCGCTTGCTACGGGCGGTACGCATGGCTGCCGAGCTTGATTTTACAATCAGTGATGACACCCAAGAGCTCATCCGGCACAACTGCCACCTCATCTCCGGAGTGGCCGGGGAGAGAATAAGGGAAGAATTGCTGAGGCTACTGGCAGTAGCCGACAGCGGGCAATTTCTGCTTACCCTGGACAAACTGGGCCTGATGGAAGAGCTTGCCCCGGAACTGAGCCAGACCAGAGGAGTTGAGCAGCTCCGGGAACACCACTGGGATGTCTTTCATCACTCCATTAAATCGGTTGACGCCGTTGATTTTCTGCTGCGCCGGGGAAGCTGGCCCTACACCGGAGGGGAAATCCTGGACTACGTGCCCTGGTCGCAAGAGCTGGCCGACTACTTCGAGCTTGGGGTCAGCGGCGGCAGCAATCGCCGGCAGCTTATTAAAGTGGCTGCCATACTGCACGATATCGCCAAGCCGCAGACGAAGGTGCTCACTGCCAAAGGGAGGACCCGCTTTCTGGGGCACGCCACACAGGGGGCACCAATTGCCAGTGGAATTCTGGCACGGCTGCGCTTCAGCGGCAAGGAGATAAAGCTGGTAGCAGATATCATTCGCTACCACCTTCGCCCGGTGCAGATAAGCCATCATGAGCTGCCCACCCGGAGGGCCATCTACCGCTACTTCCGCGATACCGGTGACGCCGCCATAGATACCCTCTTCTTCAGCCTGGCCGACCACCTGGCCACCAGAGGCCCGAACCTGGATACGGACGACTGGCGGTATCACGCCGGCCTGGTGGGCTATGTCCTGAGCCAGCGCTCCAGAAAGGAGGAGGTGGTATCACCTGCCCGGTTGATTAATGGCCACGACTTGATGAGTCACTTCAGTCTCAGACCGGGTCCGGAGATCGGACAACTGCTGGAAGCAATCCAAGAAGCTCGGGTATCGGGAGAAATAGCCACCAAAGATGAGGCCCTGTCCCATGCCAGCCACCTGCTAAATTTGAGGAAAGGTGAAATTCACCATGCCCCGCCGGCCGCAAGATAGAGGTAACCGGCGGTTAACGCTAAGATATGTTTAGAAAGAACAGGCTGTCTCTAGTCTTCATACTGTTGGTCTTTGTCGTTGCCCTGCTGGTGGTGATACCCGTTGACAAAGGGGTGCTGTTCAGCAGGGGCGTACTGCTCGGGCTGGACCTTCAGGGGGGCATCCACCTGGTCTATAAGGCCGACTTCTCCGGAGTGGAGGCAGGCAAGGAAGCCGAGATAATTGATGGCGTTGTCGCCGTCATCGCCAACCGTATAAACCCGCTGGGAGTTACCGAGCCGGTTATTGAGAAGCAGGGTGAAGACCGTATCGTGGTGCAGCTACCCGGCCTGGACCTGACTGATGTCCAGAAGGATCGCATCGGCCGGACGGCGCTGCTTGAGTTTGGAGAGCTTATTGCTGAAGGGGAGGAGGCCAAATGGGCCAATGAACTGGGAAGCTGGAAACCGGCCACCGGCACCATTAACGGGGTGGAGAAGGTGCTCAACTCAAGCTACTTCAACGAAAACACCTTCGTTAATATAGACGACTTTGGCAACATCGAGCTCGCATTCGAATGGGACGAAGAAGGCAGCCAGCTGTCGGAGCAGATTACCAGCCGTCTGATAGGACAGCGTTTGGGCATATTTGAGGGTGATAACCCGCTGCTGGGAGAGGATGGCTTTCCTATTGCCCCCAGAGTGGATGCAGTAATCACCGAGAGCGGCCGGATTACAGGCTTAAGCCTTAACGAGGCCACCGAGCTATCCAAGCAGCTCAATGCCGGCCGCCTGCCGGTATCCCTGGAAATCATCTATGAGCAAACCGTCTCCCCGGTACTGGGCGCCGATTTCATAAACTTAAGCCTCAAGGCGGGGATAATCGGCATCATACTGATTATGCTCTTTATGGTCGCCTACTACCGCATACCCGGGCTGGTCGCCTCCCTGGCGCTGGTTTTTTACGGTGTCCTGGTGCTGGCTATATTCAAGCTCCTAGGGGCAACCTTGACGCTGGCCGGTATCGGCGGCTTCGTCCTATCGATAGGCATGGCGGTGGATGCCAACGTGCTCATCTTCGAGCGGATGAAGGAAGAGCTGCAAACCGGGCGGACGCTGGGGGCAGCCACCAGGGCCGGGTTTAACCGCGCCTGGACAGCCATCAGGGACTCCAACGTGACCACTTTTATCGTCACCGGCATACTCTTCTGGGTAGGGGACAGCGTCGTCGCCGGGGCACCGGTAAAGGGCTTTGCCGTGACCCTGTTTATCGGCGTTGCCGTGAGCATGTTCACCGCCATCGTGGTTACCCGAACCCTGCTCCGCCTCTTCGTGGGCACCCGCCTGGCACAGCGGACCCATCTGTTCAGCCCCTATCTGAGGAGGGATGATGCCTGACCTGATAGGTAAGAGGTTCCGCTTTTTCCTCATTTCCGGTGTGGTGATACTGATAGGCATCGTCTCACTATCGGTCTTTGGTCTCAAAGCCGGGGTTGAACTCAGCAGCGGCTCAATACTGACCGTCAGATTTGAGCAACAGGTCTCTACCGACGAACTGAAAGAGGAACTTGCCGAACTGGGTCTGGCCAACGCCATCGTACAGACCACCGGACTGGGTGATTTCCTCATCCGCAGCAAGCTGACCACCGATGAAAAGGGACAGCTGGAGGCAGACCTGGAAGCTGAGTTCGGTCCGCTACAAGAGCTTGACTTTGTTTTCGTAGACCCGATAGTAGCCCGGCAGACGGCAAACATAGCCGGAATTGCTGTGGCCGTTGCCGCCGTCGGTATCCTGCTCTATGTCACCTGGGCCTTCCGCCGCATGCCCAAGCCCTTCCGCTTCGGCACCTGCGCCATAATCGCCCTGCTGCACGATGCCCTTGTTGCCCTGGGCGTCTTTTCCATCATCGGCGCTATCCTCGGATGGGAAGTCAACCTGATGTTTATCACCGGTATTCTGGCTGTTATTGGTTACAGCGTCAACAATACCGTGGTCATCTTCGACCGCATCCGTGAGAACCTGCTCTCTAATCCAAAACTCGGTTTTGAGCAGGTGGTCAATAAAAGTCTGCTGGAGAGCCTCACCCGCTCCCTGAACACCAGCCTGACCACCATGATTGTGGTACTGGCGCTGCTGCTGTTTGTCGGGGCCGACCTTCAGAACTTCGCCATAGTGCTGCTGATTGGCGTTATTGCCGGCACCTTCAGTTCGCTGTTTATCGCCCCATCGCTGCTGGTGGTCTGGGAGAAGAGAGAGTGGAAACGGTTTATCCGCTGGCTTC
>DAOWDO010000010.1 GCA_030638985.1 Dehalococcoidia bacterium
CGGATAGCGGGAAATAGGAGATTTGGAATACAAAGCCAGAAACTCGGATAGGGTGGTGCCCTTCTCCACGCCGACTATCTCCAACCTCGGCACCAGGACCTCGCTGACCGGCCGGTCGCCGAAGTCAAAAACAGCGTGCAGCAGTTCCGCTTCGGATTTTTCCACAGAGCCCTCTTTATGGCCGAGGGTAATCATGGTGCGAATCTCCTCGTCACTGACCAGAGAGCGGGGTATCGGTTTTCCACCAACCAGGCGCGTCATTCCCGATGCCAGCCACTGAACCACGACAACAATAGGAGAGAATATCAATGAAATCACTTCTACCGGCCGTACAAAAAGTATGGCTACCTTCTCGGCATGCCGGGTGGCCAGCGTCTTGGGTACCGTCTCGGCGAAGATGAGGATGATAAAAGCCATACCAAAGGTAGCAATCAGTACACCCTGCTCCTTCCAGACAGATACCGCCAGAACGGTGCCCAGGGCAGCGGCTGCCGTGTTGACCAGGTTATTCCCCAGGAGTATGGTGGACAAAAATCTTTCTGGCCGCTGCAGCATCCTGGCCACTCTTCCGGCCCCCTTTACTTTGGTCTCCACCATGTGCTGAACACGAAAACCTTCCAGAGAGATAAAAGCCGTCTCCGCACTGGAGAAAAAGGCCGAGAAAAACAGGCAGATTACCAGAATTAACAGATAGACCGCTTCCAGAGACATTTTGCCTCACCTCACTTGGGGCCAGCCCTACATAACGCTGGCTCCAAGACCAAATGATAGCACCGGCCACCAGGCGTGTCAAAAGAGCAGGATGGATTCGATCCTACTGTGTTATAATTCAAACGCATGAAAGTCCTGGGCATTGAGACATCCTGCGACGAAACCGCCGCCGCCGTCGTCGAGGACGGCACCAGCATCCTATCCAACGAGATTGCCTCACAGGTAGAGCTGCACGCCCGCTACGGAGGTATCGTCCCCGAAGTTGCCTCAAGACAGCACCTTCTGGCCATTATTCCGGTCATCGAAAGAGCCATGGCCGAAGCCGGGGTAGACTGGCACAACCTGGATGGTCTGGCCGTTACCCGCGGTCCCGGCCTGGCCGGCTCTCTGCTGGTGGGGGTAAGCGTGGCCAAAGCCGTGGCTGCCGTTCAGGAGATGCCACTCATCGGCACCAACCATCTCGAAGCCCACATATACGCCAACTGGCTCGGTGAGCAGAAGCCCCGGTTTCCCCTGATATGCCTTATCGCCTCCGGAGGACACAGTGACCTGGTGCTGACGCGGGGCCACGGAGACTATGTAATGCTGGGCAGAACCAGGGACGATGCCGCCGGAGAGGCCTTTGACAAGGCCGCCCGTATACTGGGGCTGGGCTATCCCGGCGGCCCGGCTATTGATAAGGCGTCGGAAACCGGCGCCGCCACTATCGAGCTGCCCCGCGCCTGGCTGAAGGGCAGCTATGACTTCAGCTTCAGCGGCTTAAAGACCGCCCTGCTAAGATTGGTGGAAGGCGGCAGGGTATGCCGTTCAGATGATGCCGCCGCCAGTTTCCAAAAGGCAGTTGTTGACGTTCTGGTGACCAAGACCGTCGCCGCCGCCAAGGAGTACAGGGTAAAGCAGATTCTGCTCTCCGGTGGGGTAGCCGCCAACCGGCTGCTGCGCCGGCAACTTCTTGCCGAATCACCCATTCCGGTGCTGGTGCCACCGCCGATACTGTGCACCGATAACGCCGCCATGGTCGCCGCCTGCGGCTACTTCCGCCTTCAGGCTGGCAAGAGAGACGGCCTGAATATGGACGTGGTGCCCGGCCTCAAACTGGTCTAGCCTGGTAATCTACCAAGTTTTTGCCGGAACAGCCGACTCTAATAATTCTACCATGTATTAGAGAAAAACAGGGATAATAAAGAGTTATTTGCAGATATATTGAGCAATAGGTGCATTAATAACTCTGAAACTCGTCTAAATGTATCTGAGCCATCTTCTTTTGAGTTGCACCCTAAAGCTAACTAGGCTATCATAGAGATTAGCAATCTCGAGTCGAGATTGCTAAATAGTTGAAAACCGATATAGCAGAGTAAGAAAAGGAGGGCACAAATGGCGGTTAAAATTCAACCCCTGGCTGACCGGGTGGTGGTTCGGCCTATCGAACGGGAAGAGATTACCAAGGGAGGCATCGTATTACCTGATACCATCAAGGAGCGGCCTCAAGAAGGAGAGGTAATCGCAGTTGGGCCA
>DAOWDO010000004.1 GCA_030638985.1 Dehalococcoidia bacterium
AGTCAACGATGATGGACGAACCGGCACCGCTGTCGTAGCCCTCAACCTGAATGCGGTTAAGTTTCAGGGCACCGGTGCCGTACCGCCCTTCCAGTATCGGGTGGCTGACGCCCGTCTGGCTATGCGGGCTGATGTAGGAATAGACTGGGGAGTCTTCGGCCAGCGGGTTTACCAGGTAGACTTTGCTACCTTCAATGAAGAGCACGTCGGGGACGAAAGATAGAAGCTTGGTGATAACGATGTCACCGCTAGTTGTCGGGCTGACGGTGAAGTCGGGATAATAGCTGGTGATGAGCGAGGACTGTGAGACAACCTCCAGTTTCAGGCCGGCTCTGGCCAGGATAAGGGAAAGGATGTCCCTGACACTGGCCTGGTTGGTATCTTTGTTCCAGCGGAACTGATATCGGGCCTGCCAGTTGGCGACCAGACTCCAGCCGCAGGAAGCGTGCAGCACCAGGCTGGCCTGGCTGCCGGAGCTGGTGTATTCGTAGGCTTCCAAAACGAAGCTCTGCCCGGGACTCACTTCGTTGCCCTGCGTGGTGGTGTAGCCCGGCCCCAGGTTTAGCTGGCAGCCGATGGCCAGTGCTGATGGTGGTGGCAAGAAGCGGCCGTCATTGTTGACAAGCTTCACCGTGAGACGGCTGCGACATCCCCTTATCTCTTGTTTCAGGGACAGCACATCGGCAGTAAGCTCCAGGGCATCAGCGGTAAGCGGGGCACGCCAGACACCGTTGGCCCGGGATAGCCAGCAGTAATCCCCGTGGTGGGCAATAGCCAGCCCGTATTCAGAAGTGAGGTTAAATGGTAGCGGCTCCAGCCACAGACTATCGACAAATTTGGTGCCGGGGACGGAGTATGACCAGAATATGCGGGAATAAGCCTCGGTACCGGTGAACTCCTCGACATAGAAGCAGCGGAAAACATCGGGCTTGTCCAGAAAAGCGTAACGATACTCAAAGTCGCCGCCGGAAGGGGCCTGGGCGAACTCATTAAGCTCCGACCAGGTACCGGCGGCGACGTCGCCGCCGTCACCATAGATAAGGCTCCACAGCCTGAAGTTGCCGCCTGTATCCTGGCCGGTGACAAACAGGTTCCAGTCGTCGTCATATACTGTAGCTACCCCCGTTAGGTCGCCGGTGGTCTTATCCCAGCTCGACAATGCCTGCCACTGGCCACTCTCTAACTTCTTGACATGAAGGTCTGTCTGGCTGGTAAAAAACAAAGCGAGGTCGCCATTGGGCTTATAGGCGGCGGTGATGCCGTTTAGATATATACTGGGGCAGAAATCGATAAACTCCGGGTCTGACCAGCTTATACCGTAATCGGTGCTCTTCAGGCGATAGATTCTGAGTATGGAGTTAATAAAGAAGATGGAAACCTCGGCACCGAGCGAGGCGGCGGCGGCGATATTGATATTATACTGGTTGGCGTAGGTCCACTGGCTGAAATCGGAACTTGGCCCTGGGTCGGCTACTCGCTGCCAGTAGAGCTTCCTCTGGTCGGATGCCGGTCCTATCCTGACCCTTATCAGTGAGCCATCTCCGGGTATAGTTAGACTATGATAGTGTTCTTCCTCCGAGCCGGTGTAGAGCCGGGAGAAGTTGAGCCTGGTGACGCCGGCAACCTTATTTACCGCTTCCAGCTTAACAAAAGGGCTATGGCTGGCCTGCTTCTGCGCCGCCAGCAGTGTTTCCGATAGGTTTCTCACTTTCTTAATCCTTGGCCTGTTGATTTGGTATGTATTTCTTTCCCCATAACAGGTGGCCGGCGATATAACCGGTGGCAAAGGCTCCAAGCAGCCAGAATATCTGTGGCCATAGCCAGTGCCCGATCAGGGCACCAGCAGCCACCATGCCGATTATCCACAGCCCCTCAAGTTTGTGCCAGGTATCGCGCAGGATGAAGGTCCAGGGCCGGCCGCCTATTCTTGACCACAGTGCTCGATAGATATTGCCCAGCATCACCCACTCCTTGCTTAAGGACCGTAGTCAGTGGTTTTTGATTTTGCGGGACGGGCTGGCTGGTAGAGCTGAGAAAGCCGTGCCCGGTTCCTCCGGCCCAGTCTCCTGAGCTCCTCCCTGAAGTAGCGGAGCTTCTCCTTCCCCCAGCCCAAGAAATCTCTGGCAGTGGTGTCACCGCCGATATTAACCCGGTTGATGGCAAAGGTGGCCCATTCCATGGCGGCGTGGCCGCCAGCACCGCTGGCGATGATGTCTTCCAGGTGGCAGGGACAGTTGACGAGGACTCATCAAGAGTATGCAGCTTGCCATAGTAGATGTAGGCGTCCGAGCCGTCAGGAATCTCATCGCCGAGCAGGCATATACTGTCGGCCCACAGGCTGAAGCGCTGGTAGCTTCTGGGAAATCGGCCCGTCGGGTATTCCACCGCCTGGACCATGACGCGATTGGTGAGGCTGGATATATCTATCTCTCTTGAGCCGGTGGTAGTCTCCAGGGTTGCTCTTTGCTCGCAGGGGATGGCTTCGGAGAACTCCCGAACGGTATGGGTGATATGCCGGTCAATCTCATCGTCGCTCCAGCGATAGTTGGCGGTATCCTCGTCGTGCAGGTCGCGTCTGACTATGGCTCTCATCTCGGTCAGGTTCATCGCTTATCTCCTCAGTATGGCCAGCGCTTTCACCAGCAGTTTTAGCTTGGCTGTGGTTAGCTCGGCGTCAGAGAGGGCGGATAGCTGGGCAATTGTTGCCTCAGCCTGTTCCCTGGCCAGCTCCTCATCAGATACCTCGTAGGGTACCTGCTCGGTGGCTATCAACCGGCCCGCCATTATCGTAGGTCTCTATTGTCTGATATCTTGTTTTCGGCATAGCTGTCCTCCTAGTCCAGTGAAGATACCCTGATTGCTCCGTAACCTGCCGTCCACTCTCCATCAGGAGTGGGATAGGGGTCGGCCAGGGCCGATGGATTTTCGCTCCCTTTGTAAAGGCTTAACGAAAAGGCAGAAAGGGTGCTGGCCGATGCCCCCAGGGGTGACCAGGCCGCCTGGTAGCCCCTTATGGTTGGAGCCCCATCGCTGATGACAGCCAGGAAGTATATGCCCTTGTCCAGACTCTGCCCGCCACTGATTTCAAGCACCTTGAGGCCAGTGCTATCAACGGCGACGGTTCCGGCGTCAAGCAACAGACTGCCGGGGTACAAGTTGGCGCCGATGC
Organism: Dehalococcoidia bacterium; assembly: GCA_030638985.1. Classification (GTDB taxonomy): domain Bacteria; phylum Chloroflexota; class Dehalococcoidia; order Dehalococcoidales; family DAOWLH01; genus DAOWLH01. Next base: position 3,170 of record DAOWDO010000004.1, read on the forward strand.
CATAGATACCGAGGCGGGCAAACTTGCCGGCGCTGGCGGCGCCGGTGACATCAATTAACAGGTGGCTTATAGTTAAGGCTCTGGGTACAACCATAATGGTGGCTACCAGCCTACCAGCTGTTACTACCTGGGTTGTAAAGGCCTGAACCGGGGTGAGTATCTGGTTTTTATTGGTTCTCAAGCTGTCCATCAGCTGGTAGGTGTGGGCGTCAAGGAGGGCTATATGGTCGGCCAGTTGTCCTTCTAGTTGTTCTCCGGCTAGTTTAAGCATTTTTCACCTTCTAGCTTAGAATGTAGTCCGCCCCCAGGGAGAAGGATGTCCCGGAGAAGGCGGTTACCTTAAGGAATATGGTTGAACCGCGGCAATCGACCACCAGGGCGTGCTGCCCGGCAGTGGCAAAGGTCCTCCTGCCGCCGCCGAACCACTTCTGCTGCCTTGCGTTCCAGAAGATTACCTGGGTTTCAAGGCTGGAAAGGCTGCCGGTAACGGTGAGGTCAAAGCGACACTCCCGAAAGCCGCTGGTATCAATGGCCCCCGAGGTATCAGCCGGGTCGGCAGCATCAACACTGGTAACACCACTACGGTGGAGCTTGGGTTGTGTGGTATAAACTTCAGCCATGGTTTCTCTCCTTTTTTTGGCGGGGAGGGGGTTGTCCCCTCCCCGCAGATTTTGGTTTAGCCCTGCACTCCGATTAGGGCTGCGGCTTTAACGGCGCTGAATAGCGCTAAGGCGCAATACCACTTGACCCTGGTGCGGGAGGCATCCTTGTTCTCCAGCGAGCCGATAGGCTCTACCTGGAGGAAGCCGGGGCTGGTTAAGCCACAGAGAGCGCCCTCGCCGAACTGGACGGCATAGATGGTGGAGCAATCGCCGCCGGTGGTGGCTGTCTCCAGGCTGTCGGTGACCACGTGGGTGTCCAGAATCCAGTCGTTAACGCCGATAGGGATTCCGTCCCAGAACTGGACGAAGTTGCCCCATTTGTCGCGGTCGGCGTCCAGAAGACTGCCGGAGGCTCTGACCAGAGAGTTGATCTTGCGCCGGGAGCGCCGGCTCATGAGCAGCATATCGGGCTTGCCGCCCTTTACGGCATCGATGAGTTCATCCAGCTTGTCCAGGGTGAGTGTGGCCCCGGTGGCGCCCATGGCGATTACCTGGTCGCTTGAGGTGGCGGTGTCAATCAGCTTCATCAGGCCGTCGAACTGCTTGGCGCTTGCCGTTGAGTCGCCATAGATAAAAGTTTCCTCGAGCTTTTGCTGGAGCGCCTTGGCCTTAAGCTCAACGATGGCCGCCTCCAGGTCCTGAGTATTGCTCCGGGTGGTCTTGAGGAAGTTGTCAACATCGGCGTCGCCGCCCATAATCTTGAGGTTGGCGGTTACTTGTTCAAAGGTGGGCGTCGATTCCGCCCAGGTATCACCGACATCATAGAAGTCAATGCTGGGCAGGGTCTTCTCCTGGTTGTAGGTCAGGCCGTTGCCCACGATTTCGACAAAAGGTAGGTTTTGCAGGATGGGCGAGTCTTTGACGATGGTCTCCACCACCCCCTGCATTAAAACGTCGTTGGATAGTTTTGAAGCTTCAGCTAGAGTTAAAGCCATTATTTATTACCTCCTATGGCATACTGAATCTTTTCCCTCGGCGATAGTGCTGACAGGTCTGGGGCTGTCCTTGCCGGAGCGCCGGAAGGCATCCGGGTCGACATCATCTCGGCCTCAAGCCCCTGCCTTACCTTGCTTACCAGAGTCTTGGCCTTGGCCAGGGATTCATTGATGGCCTCAATGGTTTCACCGCAAATTAGCTCGGCCGGTAACTGGGGATGGGCATCGGTCACCATGGCCTTGTAGCTGGTTACTGCCCGGGCCAGACTGTAATCCATCTGTTTTTGCTGCTCCTCGGCTTCGGCCAGGGACTGCTTCAGCTTGTCAATCTGGGCATCCCTTTCGGTAATAGCCTGCTCCAGCTTGGAGATTCGAGTTTCTTTGTCAGCCAGTTCCCGGTCCTTCCGGGTTAACAGCCCTTCCAGCTCGGTGGCCCTGGCCTTGAGCCGTTTTAGCTTCTCTTCTGCAGAAGTGGCTTGCTTCTCTTTATCTGTCAAAACAATCTACCTCCTCGGGTTATTGCTCGGTACCTTCTGTTGGGAGTTGAACAGCTCTCTCACGCGTTCCTCCCCTGGAAGGTCTGGTGTTTAGCTCCTGGTTCATTTTGAGTATGGCGGCTCGTTCTTCCAGCCAGTGGTTGAATTCCAGCTCCGGGTCATTGACGCCGATTTCGGACATGGCCCGGCGCCTGAAGTGGATACCACTCTGCACCAGTGTCTGCTCGTTGGACACCTGCCGGCTCAGGTCACGGGGTAGCACCGGGCTCCAGACCATGTCCAGTTGATAGCGGCCGAAGTCCTGGTTCTGGTACTTTTCTAAAAGCTTGAGGATGAGCTGGTTGCGGCGCCGGTAGACATCGGTCCTGATGAGCCGCTTGCGCCACACCTTTTGCAGTAAAGGCTGGAGCTCAATCTCAAGGGCGACCCCGGACAGGTCCCGGCTGGTGCCGCCGAAGGCGGCCCGGGGCGACTCGGCAACATCGTGGAGCGCTCGGTATATGAGGTCAATGTATTTGATGTGAAGGCCAACGCCGCCTCCCTGGAGCAGGTCGAGGAGATAAGCCTTGGCTTCCTCCGGAATGTTCCAGACAGCCCCCGGCCTGACGGCGATGTCCTTGGACTCTTCCACGTTCTCCAGAACGGCGATGGGGTTGCCCGATAGCTCCAGGATGTGGGAGAGCTGGCTCATGGCGCGGCTCAGCTCCTTTTGCGGCTCCATTAGCTGGGGCAGGTCGGAACTGCCCCAGAATTTCTTGGGCTCTCTCAGATTGGGGTAGATGACGAACGGAATGAAGCCGTAGGGGTTGGCTTTTTTCTCCACCAGGCTGTTATCCAGCCACAGTTCAAAGCTCTGGTCTGTCCACAGCTCAACAACGCTGGCTGTCTTACTCTTGGTTTTTACCTGGTAAAGCATTTCCACTTCTTCGGCGGTCAGGCTATACTTTGAGGCTACCCGCCACACCCTTGAGGTGTCGTCACCCAGCCACCAGGCGTAGATACCCTGTATATCGGGGGTGGTGACCCGGATGCGCTTCTGCTGACTGTCCCAGGTGACCTTAAAGCAGGCGTCACCGAGGATGGCGCAGTCAACCTCAGTCTCAAAGTCAAGCTGCTCCAGGCCGTTTTCCTGGGCCACCTGCCTTAAGGCGAGCTCGGCTTTCCTTGCCTTGCCCCGGGACTCGGCGGTATCATCCAGGGCGGTAGCGGTAAAGTGCCTGCCGGACATGAGGTAAGAAGCTACCTTGTCGATGACCACCTTGGTGTAGTTAAAGGTCAGCTGTTTCTCCCCTCTGGTAATCTGCCCTGTCCACTGCCGGCCGTGGTAAAAGCCGAGCAGCTCCTGGTACCGTTTGAGCCGGTCTAGATCGCGGTGTCTTAACTGGTCCGGTGTAAAGCCATCATTCATTTTTGCAACCTCTCTTAAAAGTGCTGGCGGTTGTTTATTCCGTGCGAATTACCCGGCTGGATGATGGTGCTGTAGTTCTTGAGTGCCCGCTGCACGGTGCGCCGGCTGATGCCGAAGATGACTGCCAGCTCTGGCACTCCTTTGCCTTCGTTTTTAAACAGGGTTACTATCTGGCAGTCACGGCTGTTCTTGAGCAGACGCTGCCGGCCTCTGGGCTTATCGTAGATGCAGCTGGGGAAGGGGCAGTTTAGGCAGGACTGTGCCAGCTCACAGCCTTCGTCCTGGTACTGGCAGTATTCCGGCACCAGGTCCGGCTTGGTCTGAGAAAGTGTTTCCAGTTCCATAACTTTCCGAGGGGCCTTTATTTGCAGTAATAGTAGCACATATGTTCTAACACGGTCAATCGGTTATTGTCATCTTTGGTTAGCTTGACAAGAATGCCTGTTAACAATTAATCTAGTGTTAAACAAAAGGGTTTTGAGGAGGCAGTATAGTGAAGCGTCTCAAGTTTTTCCGGGTTATTTCGGCGGCTATCGTTTTTTCGTTGTTGTTTATCGCTCTACCGGCGTCACCGGCTCTGGCAGTAGCGCAGGTGCAGGTCTGGCCTACTTCGGGGCCGCCGGGTACACTGGTCAGTCTGGTCGGTGGTGGCTTTACCCCACTTGACCAGGTTACAGTTAAGTTTGGTGGCATTGGTGGCGATGTGGTTGCTACAGATATTGTTGGCCCTTTAGGTACCGTCGGTACTATTTTTGCTGCTCCGTTTAACAAATCGCGTGGTCAGTATGCCGTCGTTGCGATTGATGTGCATGCTCTCTCGGCGTCGGCAAACTTTAACATTACCTCCGAGTTGCAATATATCAGCGGCGCTGTGGGTAAGGCCGGTTCCCAGGTAACCGTTAAGGGCGGTGGTTTCCAGGCTTTGGCCGAGGTGGACATCCTCTTTGACGGCGAAAAGGTGACCACGGTGAACGCCACCCAATACGGTACTATCAATAATACTAACTTCACCGTGCCCGAGGCGGCGTTTGGCACTCACACCATTAGCGCCGTCGATAGAATCGGCACTAACGTTTTCGGCACCACTCCCGACCTTGAATTTACCGTAAACGAATCGGACTTTGCCATAGACCCGGTTACCGGCGCTGTCGGCGAGTCGATAACGGCTACTGGCATCGGCTTTGCTGCCAACCAGACGGTGACCCTCACCCTTGATGGCATAGTGCTTACCACCGACCCGGCAGTGGTTCCCACCAATAACAAGGGCAGCTTCAGCGCTATTTTCATCATTCCCACTATCGGGCGTGGTGCTCATGAAATTAAGGCCAAGGATGCCGACGGCCATGAAAAAACGGCCACCCTTACCGTTGGCGAGAAGATGACGATAAGTCCGCTGACGGGCTTTGTCGATGAACAGGTGACAATTAGCGGCAATGGCTTCGGGGCCAATAAGACGGTGACCATAACCATTGATGGCAAAACGCTTACCACCGACCCGATTACAGTTACTGCCAATGCCAGCGGCGCCTTTAGCGCCACCTTTGTGGTGCCCGATGCTGTTAAAGGGGCTCATACGATAAAGGCCGGGGATGATATCGGCAGTTCGGCTACGGCCACCTTCACTGTAGAGCACAGGATGGAGGGTATTGACCCGGTCTACGGCCTTGTTGGCGACGAGGTCAGTGCCAGCGGCACCGGCTTTGCCGGAGGTTCAACCATAACCATATCCTCTGATGATGTCGGTGTCACCACGACCACTACTGATGCCAATGGCAGCTTCGGACCAGCTACATTCGTCGTTCCTGCCACCACCAAGGGTGTTCATACGGTAAAGGTCCAGGACGCCAGCGGTAACTCGGCCACAACGCCATACACCGTTGCCGAGGAGATGAGCATCACCCCTGGGACGGGCTTTGTCAGTGACCAGATAACGCTTACCGGTACCGGTTTTGGTGCCAATAGGACGGTAACCATAGCCATTGACAATGTAAGCATCGGCACTGCCGACACAGATGCCATCGGCAACATCAACGCAATCTTCACTATTCCGCCGGGCACCCAGGGAGATCATACGGTGAAAGCCATTGATTCGGCCGGTAACTCGGCTACGGCGATACTGACCATTCAGCACCAGATGTCCATGACCCCGGGAAGCGGCATCGCCGGGACAACGGTGGCGGTAACCGGAACCGGATTCGGCGGCAGCAAACAGGTGACCATCAAATTCAATAACTCGCTGATAGCCACTATCCCGCTGATTGTAACCACCGGCGCCAAGGGCAGCTTCAGCGCCAGTTTTGACCTGCCGGCCACCACGGCAGGCAGCTACGCCGTTGAGGTCAGCGATGGCACTATCAGTGTAGTCACCTCCGTTACTGTTGAGAGGACAGTAGCTATCAGCAAAACCACCAATGAACTGGAACCGGGCTATGTCGATATGGAGTTGAGTCTCAGCGGTACCGGTTTTTTGGCTAACGCCACGGTAACCGTTACCTACCAGAGCGAGCCTGTTGTCTTAAAAACGACCACCACTGATGACAGCGGTTCCTTTCTGGTTGTCTTTGCCATCCCGGTCAGCGCCGGCGGTGAGCATACCATAACGGTCAGCGACGGCCAGACCACGGAGCAGTTCGATTTCTTCATGGAAACAACGGCACCCGGCCCGCCGGTACCGCTATCACCGCCGACGGGCTTTAAGCCGAAGCAGCCGGTTACCTTCGACTGGCAGGATATTGATGATATCAGCAAGCCGGTGACCTACACCCTCCAGATTGCTACTGATCTTGGTTTCAGCAGCATCGTTCTTGAGAAGACTGGCCTCACCGATTCAGTATACGCCCTCACCGAAGAGGAAAAGCTGGATACCCGGAGTGACAAGGAGCCCTATTACTGGCGGGTGCAGGCGGTGGATAGCGCCTCCAATGTCAGCCTGTATTCGGACACCAGCATTCTCGTCATCGGTTTCATCTGGCCCGGCTATATGATTTATATCTGGATTGGGCTGGGAGTGGTGTTTCTCGGCCTGCTCGCTTTCTGGCTGGGCCGGAGGTTTGCCTACGCCTCATACTAGGCGGTTGTTCCAGTTATTTAAAATCCCCCTGTTCCGAAAGGAGAGGGGGATTTTGTTTTGGCTAGAGATTTGGCCTTAAACTTCCCCTGGCCCGCCGCGGCGAGCAGCGCTCGGCGGCGGCGACCAGCAATGCCAGGCTCATGAGAAAGTCGTCATGCCCCCGGGCAGGGTCAACGTGGAAGTTCATCGTCCGGTTAGGGCGGAACTGGCTTTTGGCCCTTTCCATCTGGAGCCAGAACTCCTGGTACTCCGTTGAGCCATCGGCGGTATACATCTTCAGCCGGCCTGAGTTTACCGCCGCCAGCAGGTTAAATCCCAGCCGTGACTTTGACTGGGCGGTGAAGGTAAAGGGAGCCACCTGCGAACCCAGAGACTTTTTCAAAAAGGAGCTCACCGGCTGCCCTATACCGGTGGCATCGACCACTACCCGGCGGCAGTGCCACAGGTTACCCAGCAGGTCGACCAGCTGCGGGTAGAGCTCGGTATGTTTCTTGCCCGTCCAGTAGTAGTGTTCCACGATATTTATCCGTGGCTCGCTCAGCACCTCGTTGGTGGTCGAGAAGTCCAGCTCACCGATGGTAACCACGGTCGAGTCCTGGCGGGTCCTTATGGTTTTTAGCATAGCCTCAGCCTCTGTTTCAGCCTCTCCTGCCAGGTCAATGCCGGCAATATAGCTCCGGCCCGGTTCCGGCCGGTGCTTTCTCTGGTGGCTGCCCTGAAGCTGGGCTCGCTGCTGGTGGCTCAAAAAGCCGCCGCCGCCACGGATGGGCAGCAGGCGGTACTGGGTCAGGAACAGGGGGTGGTTCTCGCCGAGACGTTCCCGTTCGGCGACGACGTATGCCAGGTAGTCCGGGTTGTGTTTGGCCACCTCCTGCCAGTCATGGCGGAAGTGGCGTTTTATTCCATCCTTCCGCTCCATCTCCAGGTTGGTCTGCTTGACCTCCTCAAGCAGGGTGGTGTCGTCCCAGGTTGTGCCGTAGTGAACGGTGGTGGCGTTGGTGGTTGCTCCCATCGGCTTGAACTCCTTGGTATACCTTTCCCGGCTGACATCCTGGGCCTCGTCGATCTCCAGCAGCAGGTGGGCGGTGTTGCCGACCACGTTGGCCGACTCTTCGGCAGAAAGAAAGATAGCCCGGGCAAAGCCCAGCCTGATGATATAGCCCAGCTCAGACGTCCACAGACCGCCGAAACCGGCCTCGTTCAGCCTGTCCTTGAGCCGCATCATGGAGATAACTGTCTGCGGCTTGAAGGTGGGGGCGCACTTTATCAGGTTAAACGGGTTGGCCATGAACAGGGTGAGCAGCAGGAGCTCCAGCTGGGCGGACAGCTCGTTTTTACCTCCCTGCCGGGCAATCTCCACCGAGAAAGTGAGGCCCTTCCTGCTAAAAACGCTGTCCAGTACGGCCAGGGCGACTTCTCGCTGGTAGGGGCGGAGTCTATTTATCAATGACACCACCGATGCTCAAGCCAAGCGGCAGGGCAATATCCTTGAGGACATTGCTGATGGCCTCCTTGAGCCCCTTCTTGTCCTCCTTGCCGATGTTGTACCTGGCCTGTATCAGCCTGACCAGGGTGTTACTTGCCTGCATAATAAGCTTCATATTCTCCGGGTCATGGGCGACCACGGATTTCAGCTTTGTCCGCAGCAGGGCAATTTCTTCGTCAATACCCTCGACACAGGTAGCCTGCTGGAAATCTTCCTGTTCGTTCTCATTGAGCACATTGGAGTAGAAGCCGTGTTTCCTGGCGTTCTGGTTGCCCTGCGGGGCCCCTCTTTTTTTCTTTTCTTCAGTCACTTGCCAAACCCTCCTGCCCGACTGTGGGGAGCATGTTTTATGCCTATATTAGCACATTAGTTCTATATGCGCCAGCCAGTTTTGTCGTTTTCCCAAATTGATATTCCGGGCTCATCCCTATAAAATAGAGTTGGCGTGGGTATTATCCGGCAGCTGTACCAGTTACAGGAACTTGAGCTTGACATCGAGGCCAGGGAGACGGCCCTGGCCAGGTGCATGGCTCAGCTTGGCGAGAGTCGGCAGCTTGTTGAATCCCGGTCACAAGTAGTCCAGCAGGAGAAGCTGCTTGAGCAGCTTAAGGGAGAGCAGAAAGTTGTGGAGTGGGAGTTGGAAGACCTTGAGGCCAAGCTGGCGGCGGCCACGGAGGCGCTGTACAGCGGGCGGATAAAGAACCCAAAGGATCTGGCCAGTCTCCAGCATGAGGTTGCTGGCTTGAAGGACAGGCGTGTCCGTCTGGAGGAGAGAGTGCTTCATGTCATGGAGCGTGTCGAGATGGCATCGGTCAGCGTGACCGGTAAAAGGCAAGAGTTTGGCCGGGCTGAAGAACAGTGGCATGGACAGCAACAAAAGCTGGCGGCTGATATCGAGCAGCTTAACGGGACGCTATCCGAGCTTAGGCAGCAAGCGCAACAATCACTGGCTGTCATTGACCCCGAAACGGCGGGACTCTACCAGCAGCTGAGGAAACGCAAGGGTTGGGCGGTGGCCCGGCTGGAGCAGGGTGCCTGCCGTGGCTGTGGTATGTCACTGTCCACGGCTGAGCTACAGCGGGCAAAGGGCAACCGTCTTATTCAGTGCAATAACTGCAGCCGCATTCTCTTCCAGGAATGATAAGTAATGCCAGCTGACAGCGTAGTAATCAATACTGACGGTGTCTCCCGCGGTAATCCGGGGGCGGCGGCCATTGGGGCTATCATACGGGACGGAAAGGGCCGGGTTTTAGATACACTTTCCTGGCGCATCGGGCACGCCACCAATAACCAGGCGGAGTATCGGGCAATCATCGCCGCCCTGGAAAAGGCTCTGGCGCTGGGCGTCATCAGGGTTGAGCTGCGTTCCGATTCGGAGCTGGTAGTCAGGCAGATAAAAGGGCTCTACCGGGTGAAGAAGGCGGAACTGAGGCCTCTCTATGAGCGGGTTAAAGAACTGGAGAAGCAACTGGAGGCTTTTACTATCAAGCATGTTCCCCGCCAGCAGAACCGGGAGGCGGATAAGCTGGCCAATGCCGCCATAAGGTGACCACTTTCTCTGTTGACTATCGGCCTTTACTGTAATAGAGTGTAGTTGGGTCAAGTAAACCGGGTGACCGCCCCTAACGGGGAGGAAAGTCCGAGCTCCACCGGGCAGGGTGCTGGGTAACGCCCAGGGGGGGCGACCCCA
>DAOWDO010000099.1 GCA_030638985.1 Dehalococcoidia bacterium
AATGCAGGACAAAAAGGTGCTGCTCATCGATGATGTGGCCACCTCTGGGGCCACCCTCAATGCCTGCGCCGCCGCCCTGAAAGAATCCGGAGCCAGCTCAGTATGGGGGCTAACCCTGGCCAGGGAAGTCTGAATAGAGGAGAGTATCATGGAACTTCACATAGCCAGCAGGGATATAGAAATACCAGCCGAGGTGCGCCGTCAAATGGACCGTAAGCTGGCCCGGCTTGGCCGCCTTGCGAAAGGCATTAAAGAGATAAAATTAGAACTGGTAGAGGAGAAGACAAAGTCCCGTCAGGACCGTTTCCTGAGCCGGTTATCCGTGGACAGCGGCAATACCCTTTTACACGGCGAGGAGAGGGGGGAGAATGTGCTGACTGCCTTCGACAGGGTGGTTGCCAAGATGGAGCGGCAGGTGGAGCACCACAAAGGCAAATTGAGGGACAAAGGAAAGGGCGCCTCGCTTACTGGAAGTGAACCGGTCAATAATTCGCAATTGGCGGCTAACCCCGGGAAAGTGGTCAAGATAAAGAAATTCACCATGAAGCCAATGACACTGACCGAAGCCGCCGACCAGATGGAGCTTCTGGGCCACGACTTTTTTCTTTTTTACAACTTTGATAGTGACAAGCTCAACCTGCTCTACCGCCGCAAGGACGGCGACTACGGCCTCATTGAGCCGGAGCTAAGCTGACCAAAGAAAGGTGCTGGAACAAGGCAAAAAGGTTCCAAACTTTTATCTCAGGCTGCCACCAGAGCCCCTGTAGCCCAAAATCAGCCAATCAATGATTTAGAATATGGCAAAGGTCAAAAGAAGCTGTCAAAGACTGGAATACACCGTTTTCAATACCGATATGGGTTGGGTTGGGGTTCTGGGCTCGACAAGAGGACTGCTGCGGGTCAGCCTGCCCCGGCCTTCAGCAGCAGAGGCGTTGGAGGCACTCGGGGATATAGCAAAGGGGGCGGTGTGCACCGCCAGCCGGCTTGAGGATGCGGCCAGGCGCCTCAAGCTCTACTTTTGCGGTCACCGGACGGCCTTCCCCGATGAGCTTGACCTCTCCGCGGCCACCACCTTCCAGCGGGAGGTGTGGCACCAGACCCGGCTCATACCCCATGCCGAGACCAGAAGCTACCGCGACCTGGCAGAGCAGATTGGCCGGCCCGGAGCCGCCAGGGCCGTCGGGCAGGCCCTTGCCCGAAACCCCCTGCCCGTTGTCATACCCTGTCACCGGGTGATAACCAAAAGCGGCCGGCTTGGCGGTTTCAGCAACGGACTGGAGCTAAAAAGACGGCTTCTGGACCTGGAGGCCAGGAAGAACAATCAATAATACCCCGCAAGATGTCAGTCAAGCCCACCAAAAAGCTTGGCCCGGTATAGCCGCCGCTTTGCCTCGGATACTCCCTTTATCTTCAGGCCCAAAAAATCCAGCTCGTACTGTTCAATCAATCCCTCGCCGGCAAAGCTGAAATACTTATTGTCACCGATTACGATGTGGTCCAGCACCTTCATCTGCATAATGGCGGCAGCATAGACCAGGTCACGGGTTATCTGTTTGTCACTCGGGCTGGGTTCGGGGTTACCTGAAGGATGATTATGGGCAAAGACGAGGGAAGCGGCACTGTGCTTGAGGGCACTCTCGATAACCTCACGAGGGGAGACGGTACTGCTGCCGGTCGTACCCTGAAAGAGGTCAGCGGCATCAATAATCTGGTTCTGGTTGTTTAAGAAGATGACCTTAAAGGCCTCTTTCTTAAGGCCGCGCATGGAGTGATACAGATAGTCAAAAATCTCCTGTGCCGAGCGATAGATAGGCCGGTCGATGATCCTGTCCTTGAGATACTTCCTGGCGACCTCCTGAACCAGCTTGATGCCAAAAGCGTTATGGGGGCCGATGCCGGATATTTCCGCCAGCTCCTCCGGAGGCGCTTCCATGACCCCCCTCAGGTTTTTGAACCTCTTGACGGCCTCTTTGGCCTGCTCTTTACAGTCACGGCGGGGGGAGCCCAGGGTCAGCAGCAGCTCAACAATCTCATAGTCGTGGAAGCCGTCAAGGCCCGACTTCAGTAATTTTTCCCGCAGCCTCTTTCTGTGCCCCTGCTGGCTTTCACTTAAAGGCATCTGGACTCTTCCCAGTAGAATACCGAGGAACCTATTCTAACACCTTAAAGTAGCCGGTGGCTAGCCTGGCACAGACTAAGATTGACAGAGGCTATGAAAGCCGGAAGTGCAGCAGGATGGCTGCCCTGATACTTGAGACCAGGAGGTATCAAGCCGCTGTTTTATCCTCAGGTTGAGGAAATCATTTTCGTATTTCTCAATCAAGCCGGCGTCGGCAAAACTGAAGTAGCTGTCACTGCCGATAACAATATGGTCCAGCACCTTGAGCCCGAGCACCTGGCCGATAAAGACCAGGTCCCGGGTTATCTGCTTGTCATTCTGGCTGGGTTCGGGGTTGCCCGTGGGATGATTGTGGGCGAAGACCAGCCCGGTGGCGTTGTTCCTGATGGCGCTGGCCTCTATCTCACGGGGGTAGATATGGATGCCGTCCAGCGTGCCCTCAAAGAGGTCCTCGGTATCAATAATCTGGTTCTGGCTGTTGATATAGAGGACCTTGAGCACCTCTTTTTTAAGACCCCTCATTGAGATATGGAGATAGTCAAAGATTTCCTTGGATGATTTATGAACCGGCTTGCTGATAACCTCTTCTCTCAGAAGCTCGGTGGGCATTTCCCGAAGAAGCTTAACGCAAAGGATAATACCCAAGGTCATACCCGGTATCTTCTCCAACTCAGAGACAGGGGTTGTTAAAAAGCTGCCAAGGGTCTTATATCGGGAAGTAATCTCCCACAGCAGCTTTTTCTGCTCTCTACGTGGCGTAATTTGGGAGACTACTAATGCGATCATCTCCTCACCACTCAAGCCCTTAAGGCCGCCCTTGAGGAACTCCTTTTCCAGGGGGGTTAGCCGCCGTTTCCTGTGCTGCTCGGAACCGCCTGAAATATCCATTGTCACCACCAGCCTGAGTGTCCGGGCAAAGAATATGGACAAGACGCATAATTAATATATTTGTCCTTCGTAAACGATGTACGTATTAGATTTTCATGTAATGGAAAGTAAATACTACCACCCCAGAACACTGTTGTCAACCTCAAATAGCAAAAAATTGGACAAATATTGGACAAAAGGCCTGATTATTCAGTACTATATATTATGTGACACAATTCTGCGGTGCTATCAAGGAAAGGCGACGACAGTAGTCACTATTTTGCACCTGCTCTTCTGCGTTAGCCAGACTTGGCTAGCCACCAGCCTCCAGCCTGACCTGCTCTTCTCCAACAAGCTCCACCAGCTTCTGTTGAAGTGCCGGGTTGAGGCCGACGCGCAGGCCGGGCCACCCTAGATTGGTGACCTTCTGGCCGTCATCCACCATCAGGCTGACCTCGTCCTCTCCCGGGAAACACCTCAGGGTATCAATTACCTGGCGCAGACGGGCCTTGTCACCATCCTGGTCACCGGTCTGATTCAAGTTGATAACCAGCCGGCGAGCTCTGGCAGGCTCGGTATCAACCTGGCTTTCTTCGGCAGCAGGCGGCACTTCTTCCGGCTGGAGAAGTGCTCTACCATCAACCTCAGCCTCCGTCCGGAAGAGGCGCACCTTTTCACAGACCAGTTGCACCCGGTCACCCCTGAGCTTCACCCGGCCCTCAACCAGAAGCACGTTCCCCTCCTGCCACAGCTCCCTGGTGGCGGTATAAACCCTGGGCCAGGCCATAACCTCAAGCTGGCCATCAAGGTCCTCCAGCATCACACTGGCCGAGGGCTGTCCGTCCCTGGTCAAAAGCTGGCGCACCGAGGCGACCATGCCGGCGACGGTCACCGCCTTCCCCACCATCTCGGCATCGACCTGGCCGCATAAGGTTGCTACCAGGGAAGCCTGACTGGCATAAGGGCTAAAGGGGTGCTCGGAGATATAGACGCCCAGCAGCTCCTTTTCCCAGGCCAGATTCTCTTTGAGGGAAACCTCGGCGGCCGGCATCTCCAGAGCGGGCAGGGGCAGGTTAACCGTCTCTCCCCACAGGTCAAACATGGTTGACTGCCCCGTCTGGCGTAACCGCTGCTCCCGCTGCGCCAGGGACAGAATGCGACCAATATTGCCCAGCAGGGTGCCCCGGTCTCCCAGAGAGTCCATGGCCCCGGCTTTTACAAGGCTCTCCATCACCCGTTTGTTAACGCCGCTGAGGTCAGCCCGCCGGCAGAGGTCTTCAATGGACTGGTAGTCCCCGTTGCGGTCGCGCTCGGCCATGATAGGCCCGACAGCACCCAGCCCGACATTCTTGATGGCATTCAGGCCGAAGCGGATGGCCTGAGTACCATCAACCTGCTTTTCGATGGAAAAGTTGGCCTTGGAGCGGTTGATATCGGGAGGTAATACGCTTATACCCAGACGGTGGCACTCGTTATATGCGGTAACTATCTTGTCCTGCTGGTCAAACCAGGTATCCAGCAGGGCGGTCATATACTCCAGGGGGTAGTTGGACTTGAGATAGGCGGTGCGGTAGGCAATGAGGGCGTAACTTGTGGCGTGAGCCTTATTAAAGGCGTAGCCGGCGAAGGGCTCTATCAAGTCGAAGACCTCACCGGCTATCTCCGGGGAAAAGCCACTCTTTTTGGCGCCGGCAATGAAGTTGCGCCTCTCCTTCCTCATTACTTCAGGTATCTTCTTGCCCATTGCCTTGCGGAAGATATCCGCCTGCCCCAGGCTGTAACCGGCAAAGGTCTGGACAGTAAACAGCACCTGCTCCTGATAGACAATCACCCCGTAGGTCTCTTTGAGGATGTCGGCCAGGGCGGGGTGGGGATAGTGGATCGGCTCCAGGCCGTGCTTGGCCTTGATGAAGCGAGGAATCTGCTCCATGGGTCCGGGACGGTAGAGGGCAACCATGGCGGCAATATCGCTGAAAGTGTTCGGCTTGAGCTCCTTTATGTAACGACGCATACCGCTGCCTTCAAGCTGAAAGACACCGGTAGTCTCTCCGGCA
>DAOWDO010000052.1 GCA_030638985.1 Dehalococcoidia bacterium
AGGAAGTTCTGCGGGTGGGGGTAGTCGGCACCCCAGCCCCAGTAAAACATCTCGTCCTTCTCCTGTTTCAGGTGGTAGACAAACTCCTCCGGCTCCAGTTGTCTCACTGACACCTCCACCCCCAGATTGGTCTGCCACATATGGATTATGGCCACCAGGTCCTGGGGAATCAGGCCTCCCCAGCCGGAAATGGTGATGGAGATGGGGGGCAGGTTGGCTACATCGCCGTAACTGGAGGCAGCTATCAGTTCTTTGGCTGCGGCAGCGTCAAAGTCAATCCCTGCCAGGTCTTTATTGAAACCGGGCATACCCGGCGGCAGTATGCCGTAGGCTGCCGTTAGCATGTCCTTGAACACCAGCGATACCAGTTTCTCCCTGTCGATGGCCTGGGTGAAAGCACGGCGGATATTTACGTCATCAAATGGTGGCTTCTGATGATTAAAGCCAATGTAGGTCATGCTCAACTCCGGGACGATGCTCAGTTCCTGGTAGAAGTCGCCTCCGATGTCGGTGACCTTCTCTATATTGGATAAATCAACATGGGCAACATCAATCTGGCCGGTCTCGTACAGGTTCATGGGCAGACCCGCCCACAGGTGGAAGATGACCTGCTCAACGCCGAGGAAACTGCTGAGAGGGTTGTAGAACTCGTTTCTCTCCAGTACCAGCTTCTGGTTCTGCTGCCACTCCTTCAGCTTGAAGGGGCCAGTGCCGTTGGGCTGGCGCCACCATTCGTGTCCCTGGGCTACATTGGCGCTGTCGACGACGAAACTGGCGACATAGGTCAGCTTGTCCAGGAAGTAGGACTTGGGTTCGTCAATGGTAACCCTCAGGGTATGGTCATCAATGACCTCGACGCCACTCAGTTTCTCACTTTCACCGGCCAGCACCTGGCCGGCGCCAACGATATCACCCAGATAGGTGGCCGCTGTCTGGGAGCCGGTAGCCGGGGAAAGAGCCCTTTCCCA
This sequence comes from Dehalococcoidia bacterium, assembly GCA_030638985.1. GTDB lineage: Bacteria > Chloroflexota > Dehalococcoidia > Dehalococcoidales > DAOWLH01 > DAOWLH01. The sequence continues at coordinate 969 of DAOWDO010000052.1, forward strand.
TGAGTACTTAAAATTACGGGCAGTAACCGGGCGGCCGTCATGGAAGCGGGCCAGTGTGCTCAGATAGAAGGTGTACGTTCTGCCGTCGGGGCCTATGTCCCAGTCACTGGCGATATCCGGTGCCGGTTGCAGGTTTTCGTCCAGGCGGACCAGACCGCTGAATATCTGGAGGATGTATTCGTTGGAGGTGGCATCCCCGGCGATTGCCGGGTCGAGAGTCAGCGGGTCGATGTTGTAAAGATTGAGGACACTACCGGAGGGGCTGCCGGTGTCTGTTGCCCCGGGCTGGCAGCCGGCGGTGACCAACAACCCACATATCAGCAGTGCTGAAAGAAGAAAATATGCTATTCTTTTCATATTTAGAGTCCGCTAGAACAATCCCTGCCTCTTGAGGCTCAGATAGCTCCTGTCGCCGATGATAATATGGTCCAGAACGTCTATACCCATAATTTCACCGGCTTGCACCAGTCTTTTTGTTAACATTATGTCATCTTCAGAGGCGGTGGTATCCCCTGAGGGGTGATTATGAACAAAGATAACCGAGGCCGCACTGGCTGATAGCGCCTCCCGGAACACCTCTCTGGGGTGCACGATGCTGGCATCGAGGCTGCCTATCGATATTTCAGGGGCCTTTATCAACCGGCTGCGGCTGTCAAGCAGGATGGCCAGGAAGTGCTCTTCCTTCTTGCCCTTCAGTCTTCCCTGGACCAGGTTGGCCACGTCTTTCGGTGTCTTGACGAATGGTCTGGCGGTGTTTCCCGAATAGCTATTCACGCGGCCGGCCAGTTCGAAGGCGGCCTTGAACTGGGATGCCTTGGCCAGGCCGATTCCTCTTATCTGGGACAGCTCTTCCAGTGAGGCGTCGGCGATTCCCTTGAGGTTGTCAAAACGGCTCAGCAATCTTTGTGCTGTTACCATTACCGATTCACCGGCGATACCGCGCCCCAGAATCAGGGCCAGTAGCTCCTGGGCCGAAAGCGACTCGGCGCCATGTTTTTGTAGCCTCTCACGAGGTCTTTCAGCGATTGGTAGGTCGTGGATGGTAAACGACTTCTTCATTTGCCTCGCCTCCATTATCGTTCTCCGGCGACCAGCCACAGACCTAAAAGGAGGGTAGCCGCCAGTATGGAGAAGGAGGCCACCTGTGATGGGGCTGTTGTATTAACCACTGGCTGATACTTATCGGTTATGGAGGCCTGCCACCTGTCATCAAGGCCGTCCATGTCAAATCCGTAGACGTCCATCAGGGCACCGTCGCCGGTGCTGCCCTGCTTGAAGGTGCCGAGCAGGGCAAACATCTTGTCCTGCCCGTAGCTGTTGATGAGGAAGTTGACCAGGCTGTAGCTCTGTGCGTAGGAAAGATATGACTGGGCGGCGAAGGCGGAGAAGGAGCTGGCCAGGGTGCGCACTGAAATGAGTGCGTCATCGGCTACCGCCTGTCGCAGATAGGATTGATATGAATCCTGTAGCTGCCCTTCAGCGTACATGGACAGGCCCTCGTTCAGCCAGGTGGGTATATAGTTGTAGGGGTTGAAGACCATCTGGTTGGTTACCAGGTGGGCCAGTTCGTGCACCAGTGCCCGCTTGCCCCACTCTATGGCGTTCGGGGCTATGCCGAGGACGATGGTGCCTAACTGGATATAGGCGGCGCCACCGGTCCATTCCTGGGGGAAAATCATGGCCCCCTGTAAATCGCCTGAGCTGGCGTAGATGTATATCCTAACCGGTTTTTCCAGATAGGCTCCGGTTTCCTCACTTAGACGGGTCAGACCCTGCCGGGCGGCAGACATCAGCTCCCCGGCGAAAGAATCATCGCCCGCATACCAGTAAAGGGTGATAGCGTCCTCGGTTAGGCTGTGCCACAAATAGCGGTCATCGTCGAAAGGGAGCTGCTGCCGGGCGGTTGTATACTCGTTGCCCTGGATGTCGGTCATTGTCCACCAGTAATCAATTACACTGCCGGAGGGCAGACCGCCGATCTTTCTCATATCCAGCGCCCAGCTGACGGTTACGCTGGTGCTGGGGATAATGTCAAAGATTATTTCACTGGTTACCCGGGCGAAGCTCTCACGGTCAATCAAATAGTGGAGGCGGACGTCTTCAATCTCAGCCTGGCTCTCGATGGCCAGATTGAAGTCGAGGGTTGTCGGGAACACCGCCCTGGCCGATTCTCCGGGCAGTGTTATTTCAATCGGCTGGGCCAGTACCGGGCTTAGCACCGCCGGTAGCAGAATCAGGGCTATTGCCAGAATAATAGCCTTTTTAATCATTCTTCTTACTCAATCCAGACCTGAGGTAGGCGGAGATGAAGCCGTCCAGTTCACCGTCCAGAACGGCCTCGGTATCACTCGTCTGGTAATCGGTTCGGTGGTCCTTCACCAGTCTGTAGGGATGAAGAATATAGCTTCTAATCTGGTTGCCCCAGCCGGCGACGACATGTTTTCCTTTTAGTTTGGCTCTCTTTTCTTCTCTTCTGGCCATCTCCAGCTTGAGTAACCGGGCGCTTAAGATTCTCATGGCGATATCCTTGTTCTGGTGCTGGGAACGCTCACTCTGACAGGTAACAGTGATACCGGTGGACAGATGGGTAATCCTGACGGCGCTGCTTGTCTTTTGCATGTGCTGCCCGCCAGGGCCACTGGACCTGAAAGTTTCAATCTTAAGGTCATCAGGGGACAGTTTCAGGTCAAAATCCGATTCGGCTTCTGGCATCACTTCAACCAGAACAAAGGAAGTGTGGCGAGCGTGGTCGGCGTCAAAGGGGGAAAGGCGGATGAGCCGGTGTACGCCGTGTTCTGATTTCAGGTAGCCGAAGCTGCATTCACCGCTAATTTCAACGGTGGCACTCTTTATACCGGCTTCTTCAACGCGGGACACGTCCAGAACTTCGGTCTTGTAGTTGTGGCGCTCAGCCCAGCGCAGGTACATCCTGAGCAGCATTTCGGCCCAGTCCTGTGATTCAACACCCCCGGCTCCGGCGTGGATAGCCAGTATGGCGCTGTGGTTGTCGTATTCGCCACTGAAGGCCAACTGGAATTCCAGCTCATCAAGATGAGCGCTGATGGTGGCCACCTCGGATTGAAGCTCGGTATAGAGAGAGGAGTCTTCCGACTCAGATTCAAGCGAGGTAAGCTCGGTAAGCTCAGCCACTCTTTTTTCCAGGCTGCGCCATCTGTCAATACTCTTTTTTGATTCAGACAGTCGGCGCATAATCCGCTGTGCTTTGGTAGAGTCCTGCCAGAAATCGGGCAGGGCCACCTGTTTCTCAAGTCCGGCTATCCCCTTCTCCATGGCAGCTATGTCAAAGATGCACCATTGCCATCGATATTCTTTTCCGCAGACTGTCCAAGTCGTCTTTTAGTTCTGGCACTGTCTTCTCCTAGCGTGACGTGGTTACTTCCTCTAAATTCACATTGCCACCAGCCGCCAGGTGGGCCAGGCGTGTTGGCTCTGGCAGGCGATAGCCGCGGCAACAGTGTAACACCCAGTAGATGGCGCGCTCAAGGTTAATTTTGTGGCCGGTAGAAACATAACAGGGCTTGACCCCTCTTTTAGTGCGCAGGGCAACGCCTGTAGTTTCACCTCTGTCTGTTACCTCGGTGTAACTGCCGGGCTCCTCGGCCGGCTCCGCATGGCTGCCGCAGAGCCGGGACTTGGCACAGCCGATAGTGGGTATATCAAGGAAGAGCCCGAGATGGCAGGCGATGCCCAGTCGCCTGGGGTGGGCTATGCCGTGTCCATCAACCATTACCAGGTCGGGGGGATGGGATAGCTTTCGGCAGGCGGCCAGCATCAGCGGCGACTCCCGGAAGGATAAAAGCCCTGGGATATAGGGGAAATCAAGCCTGTCCTGAGCTATGGCCATCTCCACTGTTTGCAGCCCGGGGTAGCTGAGAACGACCACCGCCGCCTGTGCTATCCCCTGATCTCCACCAGTGGCGATATCAACGCCGGCGATAAATTGAGGTGCGGCGACATCGCCGGTTTTAGATACTTCCTTGGACAGATGTCTCTGCACCTCCATGGCCTCGCCTGGGCTCATCTGCCAGCTATGCCAGCTTTCAATCTCCACGGTCTAATTATAGCGATAAAACAAACCCGATGACAACAGAGCGGGAGAACAAATTCCATCGCTATTGACAGTCACCCGCATATGTTGCATAATGACTGCACAGAAGGGAAATATGGTAAAGATTAGGCTCAGGCGAACGGGTTCCCCAAAGAAGCCAAACTATCGGCTGGTAGTGGCTGATTCCCGCTCTCCCCGGGATGGAGCGTTTATTTGCGTTATCGGGCATTACAATCCCCTTACCGACCCGGAAATAGTGGTCATTAATGAAGAAGAAGCCCTGAAATGGCTTAGGCAGGGTGCCCAACCCACGGTTACCGCCAACAGGCTGCTAACCAAGGCAGGCGTTATGGAAAAGTTTAAGGCAATAAAGGAGAAAACATGAAGGATCTAGTCGAGTACATTGCCAAATCTCTGGTCAACGCGCCCGATGACGTGGTGGTGACTGAGGAAGAAGGAGAGGACGGCATAATTCTAAAATTACAGGTTGCCGACGAGGATAAGGGTAGGATTATCGGCAAGCAGGGTCGTATAGCTCAGGCGATGCGTACCCTGATAAGAGTCAAGGCAGCCAAGGCCGGCTCCAGAGCCACACTTGAAATTATCTAGATAGCTTTAGGATATTATAGACCTAGCATTCTCAGGCAGAACTGTTCCATTCCAGGTAGCGGGTCCTCTTTTCGTCCATGCTTTTCCAGCCTGCGGAAATTAGTGGCGGATGTTATCCATTTTGTGCCTATTTGCTCTGAGCTTTGAGCAGCTTGGAGAAGACGTGCGGCTAATACCACTAAAACAACGGCTGCACTGTCAGTAATGGCACTGGACTTTCAGAAAGAGCCGCATAGCCCCGAACGATAGACGGAACTTGTTCTAGACCCCTGGTCTTCTTTTTCTGCGCCTGGCGGCGACCTTGAGCCTGATGAGCGAGCGGCGGAGAGATGCCTCGGTTCTGGCGAAATCGGCTCCTGGAACATACTTCTCGGCTAACCGCTGCTCGGCGCGCCGCTTGGCTTCTTCAGCCCGGGCGATATCAATATCGTCAGCCCTCTCGGCGGAGTCTGCCAGCACGATAACCCGGACTGGCCGCACCTCGAGAAAGCCGCCGGAAATGGCCAGCGAGAATTCCTCACTATCCTTCTTGGCGATTAATTCTCCGGGTTGCAGCATGGTCATCAACGGTGTGTGGTGCGGCAGTATTCCCAGCTGTCCCTCAACGCCGGGAGCGATGACCTCATCCACCTCATCGGAGTAGACCAGCCGCTCAGCGGTAACGATATCCAGCCTTATTTTGGCCATTATTTTAAGTCCTCTCTACGGACTAGCCCTCCAGTTCTTTAGCTGCCTCGACGACGTCTTCTATGGTGCCCGCCATGTAAAAAGCCTGCTCTGGTATGGCATCGTGCTTGCCTTCCAGAATCTCACGAAAACCGCGCACCGTTTCGGCGATGGGTACGTACTTTCCCGGCCGATCGGTAAAGACCTCGGTAACAAACATTGGTTGGGTCAAAAACCGTTGAATCTTGCGGGCGCGAGCCACGGTGAGTTTGTCCTCCTCGCTGAGCTCCTCAATACCCAGGATAGCAATGACATCCTGGAGGTCGCGGTAGCGTTGGAGCACCCGCTGCACTTCACGGGCGATTTTGTAGTGCTCCTCACCGACGATGGCAGGGTCCAAGAGTCTGGAGGTGGAGGACAGCGGATCAACCGCCGGGTAAAGGGCCTGCTCGGCCAGAGCTCTTTCCAGGGCAACAACGGCATCAAGGTGTCCAAAGGTGGCCACCACTCCGGGGTCGGTATAGTCATCGGCGGGAACATATATCGCCTGGAAGGAGGTGATTGAGCCCTGCTTGGTTGAAGTAATCCTTTCCTGAAGGTCACCCATTTCGGTAGCCAGTGTTGGCTGGTAGCCCACCGCCGACGGCATCCGCCCCAAAAGTGCCGATACCTCCATACCGGCCAGGGTGTAGCGGTATATGTTGTCAATAAACAGCAGCACATCCTGGTGTTCCTCATCCCGGAAATACTCGGCCATCGTCAGTCCGGTAAGGCCTACACGAAGGCGGACCGCCGGTAGCTCGTTCATCTGCCCGAAGACGAGGACGGTCTTGTCTATTACTCCGGACTCTTTCATTTCGTTCCACAGGTCGTTGCCTTCACGTGACCTTTCGCCGACACCGGCAAATACGGAGAAGCCGCCGTGCTCTGTGGCGATATTGCGAATGAGCTCCATAATGATAACCGTTTTACCGACACCGGCACCGCCGTAGGCACCAATCTTACCACCCTTGACGAAGGGGGTTATCAGGTCAATGACCTTTATGCCCGTCTCCAGGGTTTGAGTAGTTGTTTCCTGTTCTTCAAAGGCCGGCGGCTCACGGTGTATCGGCCACTGCTCTTTGCTCTTGACCTCTCCAAGGTTATCCAGCGGCTGCCCTAAAACGTCGAAGAGCCGGCCCAGGCATGGTTTACCGACAGGTACTGTTATTGGTGCCCCGGTATCGATTGCCTCGGCACCACGCTGTAGCCCGTCGGTTGGCATCAGGGATAGACATCTTATCCAGTTATTGCCGGTGTGCCCCTGGACTTCAAGCACCAGCTTGGAGCCGTTGCTCGTAATCTCAATAGCATTGAAGAGCGCCGGCAGCTCCTCTGGCGGGAACTCAATGTCCACCACTGAGCCGATAACCTGTACTACTTTGCCTTTTGCCTTAGCCATCTTATCTCACCTTCCCTATAACTTGACTTTAGCTCGTCTGCTATTCCAGAGCAGCGGCGCCGCCGGTAATATCGAGCAGCTCCGCGGTAATCATCTCCTGACGCGCCTTATTGTAGGCCAGTGTTAAGTCATCGATGAGTTCTTCGGCGTTCTCGGTGGCATTGCGCATGGCAACCATTCGGGCTGACTGTTCACTGGCGATGGATTCCAGAATAGCGTGGTAGACCTGCATCTCTACAAAGCGGGGCAGAAGACCTTCCAGAACCGAGCTCGATTCCGGCTCGTAGATATAGTCAACATTCTGAGGCGCTGGTATCGGCGCCGGCTCAACAGGCAGCAGCTTTTTGATGACTGGTTCCTGCACCATAGTCGAAACAAAGTGGGTGTAGGCCAGATAAACCTCGTCAATTGCGCCGTTACTGAAGTCGTCAATGACGATATGGGATATAGGCAGTGTATCCAGCAGGCTGGGCCGGTCGCCGAGTCCGATAAACTCGGCCTCAACGCTCTGGCCGGTCCGCCTCAGGAAATCAAGCCCCTTGCGACCTGTGGCAATAAGTTTGACCGGCACTCCCTGCTCCAGTATGAAGCTACCTGTCTTGCGGTTGATGTTGCCCACCAGACCGCCGGCCAGGCCGCGGTCGGGAGTTATATGCACTATGGAAACACTGGTTACCGGCCGGCGGCACTGCAAACAGGGATGGAGTGCCCTGCCTTCGGTGGGCATTGCCGCCAGAGCCGACAGCACCTGGGTTATCTTCTCGGAATAGGGCCGTCCCGCCAGGCCGTGCTCCTGTGCTCGCCTCATCTTGGAGGCGGCAATCATCTCCATAGCCCTGGTTATCTTGGCCGTGTTGCGGACACCCTTTATACGGCGGCGAATTAAACGAATGTTGGCCACTAATTACCTCTACTTGAATCCTTTTTTAAACTTTTCAATAGCTGCGGTGAGCTCTTTCTCGGTCTCTTCGCTGAGCTCTTTTGTCTTGGCTATGGTCTTGCCCACTTTCTGGTGCACTGTATCCATGAGTTTGAGGAGATTAACCTCAAAATCCAGCACCCTGTTCACCGGAATGTCATCAATGTAGCCGTTGATGGCGACATACAGAATGATGACCTGATTCTCCATCGACATGGGTGAGAACTGAAGCTGTTTTAATACCTCTTGAATTCGCTGGCCCCGGTCAATCTGTGCTCTGGTGGCTTTATCCAGTTCGGCGGTACCGAACTGGATAAAAGCAGCCAGTTCGCGGAACTGGCTCATAGCCAATTTCAATTTGCCGGCCACCTTCTTCATTGCTTTAGTCTGGGCAGCGCTGCCTACGCGGGATACCGATATGCCGATGTTGAGTGCCGGCCTGATGCCGGCGTTGAAGAGGTCCGGCTCCACATAAATCTGGCCGTCGGTGATAGAGATAACGTTGGTCGGAATATAGGCTGAGACATCCCCTGCCTGCGTCTCGATGATGGGTAGAGCTGTAAGTGAGCCGCCACCGTTTTCTTCGTTCAGCCTGGCGGCCCTCTCCAGTAGACGGCTATGCAGATAAAAGATGTCACCAGGGTAGGCTTCGCGCCCCGGCGGCCGACGCAGCAAAAGTGATAGCTGCCGGTAGGCCCAGCCATGCTTGGATAGGTCATCATAGACAATCAGGGCGTCCTTTCCCGCTTCCATAAACTCCTCGCCCATGGCACAGCCGGCATAGGGGGCCAGGTATTGCAGGGCCACCGATTCTGAGGCATTGGCGGCAACCACGATGGTGTGCTCCATGGCTCCGTGAGCCTCCAGGTTGGCTACCACCTGGGCCACCTTGGAGGCCTTCTGCCCGATGGCGACGTAAATGCAAATCAGGTCACCGCCCTTCTGGTTAACGATGGCATCGAGGGCAATGGCCGTCTTTCCGGTGGAGCGGTCGCCGATAATAAGCTCTCTCTGCCCGCGGCCGATGGGAATCATGCTGTCTATCGCTTTGATGCCCGTCTGTACCGGGGTATCCACTTTCTTACGGGCGACTAC
>DAOWDO010000003.1 GCA_030638985.1 Dehalococcoidia bacterium
AGGAAAAGAAGAAAAAATACCATTCCGGCCATGGCCAGGCCGAGGGTGACCAGCGGCTCACCCCACCACAGCTGTATTACCAGCCGGAATAGCCCCAGGCCGCCGGCGGTTATTATTATTGTTCGGCGGTAGCCCAGCAGGCGGAGCAATCTACCGGAGAAGAAGGCGAGCAGGAAAACGGCCAGCGCGATAGCCCCCAGCTGTATCGAGCCCAGGCCGATGTGGTCGCCCAGTGTCCAGGTCAGTCCAGGGATTAGCAGCCTCAGCACCTGCAGGCCGAAAGAAACCGTTAGCGCCGGCAGTAGAAGCTCGTTAAGAACTGGCCGTAACCTAAGCCATACTGTGGTCCTGGATGCCCTGGTTGTGGTGGCTTGAGCGCTGTGCCCTGTGTTCTGGGCAATCATATTTCTAGCTGATAATGATAAGGCTCTCTTGGCCAGGTGTCAATAATAGCAGATGCCGGATGCTGGCGGAGAGGGTATCACTGACCAGCCCGGGCAATAAAAACCCCCGGGACTATGCCGGCCATTATCGCTTGGTGTACTGAGGTGCCTTACGAGCCCGTTTGAGGCCGGGTTTCTTCCTCTCTTTGGCCCGTGAGTCCCTGGTAAGAAGTTCGTCGCCGCGCAGCAGTGGCCTGAACTTTTCACTGGCTTTAAGCAAGGCACGGGAGATGCCGTGGGCGATGGCATCACACTGCCCGGTGGTACCGCCACCGGCCACCTTGATTATGGCGTCATATTTGCCCTGTGTTTCGGTTACCTGGAGCGGCTTAATGATAGTCTGGCGGTACTTAAGGCGAGTGAACCGTTCCTCATAGGGAACACCGTTAACCGTGATTGAGCCGCTGCCAGGCAGCAATTTTACCTGAGCTACCGCGGTTTTGCGTTTGCCTGTGCCTTGATAGTGAACTTGTTTTTTCAAGGTTGTACTCTCCACAATTTAAGCCGGTTTATTTGCCTTTGTCTGGGCCAGGTGGGGATGGGCATCACCGGCGTATACTCTGAGTTTCTTTAGCATGCTGCTGCCCAGGCGGTTCTTGGGCAGCATGCCCTTGATGGCGTGCTCGATTACTCGGGTTGGGTTTGCCTTGAGCATCTCTTCTAGGGTGATGCTTTTAAAACCGCCGGGATAGCCCGAGTGACGATAGTACAGCTTTTGCTTGGGCTTGTTGCCGCTAACCAGGACTTTCTCGGCGTTGACAACGACAACAAAATCACCCGTGTCCAGGTGCCGGCTGAACATCGGCTTGTGTTTTCCCATCAGCAGGCGGGCAACATCGGTGGCCAGTCTACCAAGAATCCTGTCCTTGGCGTCAACAACGTGCCAGTCACGGTTAATTTCAGAAGCCTTTACGCTGTATGTTTTCATTGTCTCTCTTCTTCAAAAGGGTAATTATAGTTTACTTTCATAAGACACAGACCGCTGGCTGGGGCTGAGGGCCCGGCCATGCCTGGCTTTCTGGCATCCATTATACTATGAAACTCGTCGGGAGTCATCTTTCCCAGGCCAACCCTGATGAGGGCGCCTATCGTGTTGCGCACCTGGTGGGGCAGGAAGGAGTTAGCCGTCATCTTGAAAACAACCACTTCGCCTTCTCTTTCCACCATAGCTTGATATACTCGCCGCCGGGTGCTCCTAAGCTTGCTCTCTAGACTGCTGGCAAAGGAAGCGAAGTCATGCTCGCCGACGAGGGATTGGGCTACCCGATTCATGGCACCTGTATCCAGCGTGGGGGTGACCAGGTGGTAAAAGCCGGCTCTTAGAGGTGATGGTGTCCGGCTGTTCAGTATGGAGTAGTGATACTCGCGGCTGATGGCCTGGCGTCGGGCGTTGAAGGAATCAACAACCGGGTAGGCCGCTTTTATGGCGATATCTGGTGGCAGGTAGTGGTTCAGTCCTTTAACAAAGGTATCCGGAGCAAGCAAAGACCCGGTTCTGAAGGTGACCACCTGTCCCCGGGCATGGACACCGGTATCGGTTCGGCTGGCGGCGTTTATCCTGGCCTTCTCCCTGGTGAGCGCGGCGATTGCTTTTTCCAGCTCGCCCTGAATGGTGGGCAGATTATCCTGGAGCTGGGAACCGTAGTAGTGACTGCCATCGTATTCCACTATCAGGCAGACGCTGGTAAGCTTATTTACCGCAACGTCTCCTTCGGGGGTTTTGTCTGGGGACGCCACCGCTTTGACGGGACTCCCTTCCGTTTCTATGCCAACAGCAGGGAATGTCATCACGTTACCAACTCAAGTTTGACCATGCTGGCCCCGTCTCCTTGTCTGGGACCCAGCTTGGTGATACGGGTGTAGCCGCCGGGGCGCTCGGCAAACCTTGGGGCAAGGTCATTAAACACCTTATCGGTCACGCGCTTATCATAGATGAAGCCCAGCACCTGGCGACGAGAGATAAGATTACCACTCTTGCCCAGGGTAATCATTTTGTCTGCCATGCCGCGTATTTCCTTGGCCTTGGCCTCGGTAGTGGTAATCTTCTCATAATCCAGAAGGTTGGTAACCAGGTTGCGGAACATAGCCTTGCGGTGGCCCGAAGGGCGGCTCAGGCTTCTGCCAGCTACTCTATGCCTCATCCTTACCCTCATCTTGCCGAAAGGGGTCTTCTTGTTCGGTCAGGTTTAAATCCCCGGTAGCCCCTTTCTTTTTTGGTTCTTTGGTCGATTCTGGCTCTTCTGTATCAAAGGACAATGATAGCCCGAGCGTCTCTAGTTTTTCATCTATTTCCTGCTTGGACTTCTGGCCAAAGTTTCTAAGAGACATAAGCTCTTTTTCGGGGGTGCTGATGAGTTCGCCAACGGTGTTGATACCGCTACGTCTTAAACAGTTCATGGTCCGCACCGACAGGTCCATCTGCTCCACGGGCATATTGTAGATGTCTTCGGGGATGGATTCACGCAGTGCCTTCTTTTCCTCGTCTATCAGAGAAACCCGGCCGTAGTCAACGAAGGGTTTTAGTTGCTCTACCAGGATACCTGAACTGTGGCTAATGGCATTGGCTGGTGTTATGGTGCCATCAGTCCATATTTCCAGGTACAGGCGCTCGCGGCTGGTCTCCTGGCCGATGTGCACTGGCTCGATGGTGAAATTGACTTTGAGCACCGGGGTGAAGATAGCATCCACTGGAATTGTGCCTACCGGCAGGTTGTCGCTGGAACTGGCTGATCTGTAGCCGGTGCCCAACTCAACATTGAACTCTACATAAAGTTTGGCCTTGGGTGAATCCAGTGTCAGCAGATGAAGCTCGGGATTGACGATTTCAAAGTCAATTGACGGCGCAATATCCCCGGCAAGGACTTCGCACGGACCTGTTTTCTCCAGGAACAGCTTGCCCGGCTGCCCGGATAGTGCTCTTATCTTGGTTGTCTTAACGTTGAGCAAAAACTCAAGGACGTCCTCTTTGACGTGAGGGATGGATGAAAACTCGTGTGGGATGCCATCAATATGCACCTGAGTTATCGCTGCTCCGGGCAGGTAGCTGAGTAGCACCCGTCTCATGGTGTTGCCCAGCGTGGTTCCAAAGCCCTTTTCAAGGGGCTCGGCCAAAAAGCGCCCGTAGTTATCGCTACTGTCAATCAATTCTATCTTGGATATGGCTAACGCAGACAAAGACTACCTCCTTACCATCAACCTACCGTGAATACCATTCAACAACGGAAGCCGTATTAAATTTGCTATCGACGTCGTCAGGAGTGGGCAGAGAAAGAATCTGGCCAACGAGCTTCTTCTTGTCGAGGCTCAGCCAGGGGAGAATAGTCCTGCCCTCAATGGTGCTGGCCAGCTGTTTGAAATACTCGTTCTGGGTGCTTGTTTCACGCCAGCTAATAGCGTCTCCCTCTTTGACCATATAGGATGGTATATCGGTCTTGTGGTCATTGACCATGATGTGTCCATGCCGGACAATTTGACGTGCCTGAGCCCGGGAATCAGCAAAGCCCAGGCGATAGACAACGTTGTCCAGCCTTCTCTCCAGCAGGACGAGCAGATTCTCGCCGGTAATGCCCGGCTGCCTTTCGGCCTGGGCAAAAAAGCGTCGAAACTGTCTCTCCATGAGGCCATAGCTAAAGCGGACCTTTTGCTTTTCCCGGAGCTGCATGCCGCGGTCGGAAATGCGGCGCCGGCGGCCTAGCTGCGGCCCGGGTGGTTTCGGTCGCTTTTCGAAAGTGCATTTAGTGATGCACTTGCTCCCTTTTAGCATTAACTTGTCACCATTACGGCGGCATAACCGGCAGAGTGCACCTGTATATCTGGCCATATTCCTTAGACACGCCTCCTTTTCGGTGGCCGACAGCCATTATGTGGGGCAGGGGTTATGTCCCTGATACTGGTTACGTAGAGCCCCGAGCTTTGAAGGGCGCGGATGGCTGCCTCACGACCGCTGCCTGGCCCTTTAATATAAACCTCTACCTGCTTCAGTCCGTGCTCTATTGCTTTTCGAGCCGCATTACTGCCTGCCAGCTGGGCGGCGTAGGGGGTGCCCTTACGCGAACCCTTGAATCCAGATGTCCCCGAACTGGCCCAGGCAATGACATTGCCTTCGGGATCGGTCAGGGTGACCATGGTGTTGTTGAAGGTGGCCTGGATATAGGCCCTGCCCGCTGGAATTGACTTACGCTCTCTCTTTTTCGCCTTCGTTCTTTTCTTCTGCGGCATTCAAATCTCCTCGCATATTACTTCTTGGACATTCCGCGCCTTTGGCCTCTGCCGGCTACTGTCTTGCGGGAACCGCGCTTGGTGCGGGCATTGGTTCGTGTCCGCTGTCCTCTGACCGGCAGGCTACGGCGGTGCCGAAGGCCGCGGTAGCTGCCAATATCAATAAGCCGTTTAATATTCAGGTTAACCTCTTTTCTCAGCTCACCCTCGACCCGGAACTCCCGGTCGATAACCTCACGGAGACGGTTAACCTCATCTTCAGTTAGCTTGTCAACGCTGGTATCAGGCTTGATTCCGGTGCGCTCCAGTATTTTACGGCTCCGGCTGGGCCCGATGCCATAGATATATTGGAGAGAGAACAAAACCTGCTTTTCTCTGGGTATATCCACCCCGGCGATACGTGCCATTCGTTCCTCCTAGCAGCTTTTTGCTAGCCCTGCCTCTGCTTATGCTTCGGGTTGGGGCAGATGTTTCTCACCACCCCCCGCCGCTTGACTATCTTGCATTTGTCACAGATAACCTTGACCGATGCTCTGACTTTCATCATTATATCCTTTTAATCTCGTTCCATCCAGTACCGGTTATTTAAACCGGTAGGTAATCCGGCCCCGGCTGAGGTCGTAGGGGGACAGTTCAATCAGCACCCGGTCACCGGGCAGGACCCTGATATAGTGCACCCTTATTTTACCCGAGATATGCGCCAGCACCAGATGTCCGTTGGCCAACTGGACGCGGAAGGTAGCATTGGGCAGAGCCTCGACTACCTTTCCCTCGACCTCAATTGCTTCCTTCTTAGCCATTTACGTCTTCTTTATAAGGCAGTTAGTACCTCGGGCGTGCCGCTGGTGATGACGATGGTGTGCTCAAAGTGTGCCGAAAGGCTGCCGTCGCCGGTAAGCACAACCCACTTATCGGCACCAAGCCGGGTATGCCAGTCACCTATGTTTAACATTGGCTCCAGGGCTAGCGTCATCCCTTTTCTAAGCAATGGGCCTTCACCCGGGTGACCGAAGTTAGGTATCTGGGGGGATTCGTGCATGCTTCGGCCAATGCCGTGGCCGGTATATTCACGCACCACCGAGTATTCCCGGGACTCGGCATAGTGCTGGATGGCAGCCGATATATCTCCCAGTCTGTTACCGGGGCGGGCGGCGTCGATGCCGGCGCCAAGAGCACCCCGGGCAGTGGCCACCAGCTCCTTGGCCTGCTGGCTGGCATTGCCTAAAGCTACCGTAATGGCGGCATCGCCCTGAAAACCGTCGAATACTGCTCCCAGGTCAAGGGAGACAATGTCGCCATCGTTAACAACCCGCTCTCCCGGTATGCCGTGCACTATCTCGTCGTTTATCGACACGCAGAGGCTGGCCGGGAACCCCCGGTAGCCTTTAAAAGACGGCTTTGCTCCCAGCCGGGTCATCTCTTCGGCGGCGATGACATCCAGTTCCCTGGTCTTCATGCCCGGTCTTACTTTTGTTTTAAGTATCTCCAAAACTGTTGCTACAATGCGGCCTGCTTTTCGCATTGCCGCTATCTCCCGTTCCGATTTTATAATAATGCTCATTGAGCGATAAATTGGCGCTCTCCGAGGGCGCTGATTATATTATTGGCAACGCTGTCCACCCTGCCACTCCCATCTACCTCAAGCAGCTTTCCCTGTTGCCTGTAGTATTCGATGAGGGGTGCCGTCTCACTAAAATAGACCTTGAGCCTCTTTCTGACAGTCTCCGGCTGGTCATCGGGCCGCTGGTAGAGCCGGCCGCCACACCGGTCGCATTGGTTGCTGACCCTGGGTGGAGTGTGTGGGCCGTAGGGCGTCTGGCAGTTGCGGCAAATCCAGCGTTTGCTCAACCGCTGCACCAGTTCATCTTCGGCGACCTTGATATATACCACCTGGTCGATGGCCTTATTCTGCTTCTTTAGCGCCCCGTCCAGCGCCTTGGCCTGCTCAAGGTTTCTGGGAAAGCCATCAAAAATGACTCTGGTCTGGGCTAAGACAGCCAGGCGTTCCATTATTAAACCAACCGTTATCTCATCGGGCACCAGTACTCCCTTGACCATGTATTTCTTAACTTTTTTACCTAAATCATTGCCGACCTCAATCGCCTGGCGAAACAGGTCACCGGTGGCAATGTGTGCTAACCCAAGCTCATTAGCTATCTTAGCTGCCTGTGTTCCTTTACCGGCGCCGGGCGCCCCCAGAAAAACAATGTACACCTTTTAGCTCCTATTTCAAGCGGGTAATACCGCGAAGATGACTTTACTTAAGGAAACCCTCATAGCGCCTCATGGCTAGCTGGGCCTCCAGTTGTTTCATGGTATCCAGGACGACACCAACTACAATCAGCATGCCGAAGCTGGATAGCTGTACCACCTGGACACTGGTGGTCTCACGGGCGAGGAAGGGTATTATGGCTACAAAGCCCAGGAAGAGGGCACCTCCCCAGGTGATGCGGCCGATAACCCCGCTGAGGTAAGAAGCTGTCTGTTTGCCCGGCCTGATGCCCGGGATAAAACCACCCTGCCTCTGCAAAACGCCGGGCAGGTCCTGCTGCTCGAAGATTACCTTGGTGTAGAAGAAGGCGAAGCCGACAACAAACAGGAAAAATATCACCCAGTAGACGAGCCCCAGGGGTAGAGCGGTCTGGGGGCTGAAGACATTCTGAATGGCATTGGCGAAGGTGGGGACCGCGCCTGCTGGATTGGCACAGTAACTGGCAACAATCCCGGGAAAGATTACCAGCGCCATGGCGAAAATAAGCGGGATCATGCCGGCGGTGTTGACCCGCAGCGGTATATGGGTTGAGCCCGCCTGCCGGTACATGCGGCCGCCACGAAAGATGCTTTTGGCATACTGAACGGGGATGCGCCGGTGGGCTTCGGTAAAGATGACGATGAGCACGGTGGTGGCCAGGCCGATAACGATGAAAACGACCAGGCCAAGCATCTGGCCCTGTCCACCAGCGAGGAGTCCGCGGCCGATGATTTCTGGCAGACCGGCGACGATACCGGCGAAGATGATGATGGATATGCCGTTGCCGATACCGTACTGGGTAATCTGCTCGCCGAGCCAGACGAGGAACATGGTGCCGGCAATCATCGACAGGATTATGGCAATTGTTGCCAGCGCTTCCGTGGAGGCAACCGCTCCTTCCCGCTGGAGGAGAGCCAGTTGTCCGAAGGCGGCCAGACCGGCCAGGGGTATTACCAGCCAGTGGGTAATGAGGTTGATCCGGTTCCGGCCGGCTTCTCCCTCCTGGGACAGCGCTTGCAGCTTCGGGATAACCGGTGTCATTAGTGTCATGATAATGGTGGCCGTAATATAGGGATAAACGCCCATGGCGGCCACGCTGAAGTTTCTCATGGCGCCACCGCTGAACATATCGAACATGCCCAGCAGCGCGTTTTCATCAAAGAGACTCTGCAGGGCATCCGGGTTCACTCCCGGGGCAGGTACGTGGGCTATAAAGCGGAAAACCACCAGAATGCCAAAGGTAATCAATATGCGGCGCCTCAGGTCCGGCAGGCTGAAGGCGTCAATCATGGCCTGAAGCAGCCGTGGTCTAGCCATGGACAATCTCCTCCGTCCGCCCTCCGGCAGCCTCTATCTTGGCCTTGGCCGCCTGGGAGAATTTATTGGCCTTGACCACCAGGGGATGGTCAACTTCACCATTGGCCAGAATTTTAATCGGTTGCTTGAGAGAGTTGGCCATGCCGGCGGAGACCATCTTTTCCGGGGTTACCTCACTGCCGGAGTCAAAGGCGTTTAGCCTGCCCAGGGTGACGATGCTGTACTCGGTACGGAAGATGTTGGTAAAACCTCGTTTCCGCGGCAGGCGCTGGATTAGCGGTAGCTGGCCTCCCTCAAAACCGGGTCGCATCCGGTAGCCAGAGCGGGACTTTTGCCCCTTGCAGCCTTTGCCGGAGTAAGAGCCATGGCCACTGCCGTCGCCTCGGCCGATGCGCTTCCGGGCTTTCCTGGAACCGGCTGCCGGTGATAGCTCGTCCTGCCTCACTGGCCTGCTGCCTCCACTTTAAGCAAATGTCTCACTTTTATAATCATACCCCGGAGGGAGCTTGAATCTTCACGGACGACGCTCTGGTTCAGTCGCCTCAGCCCGAGGGCTTTCAGTGTCCTCCGCTGGTCATCGGCGTAGCCGATGCTGCTTTTAGTCAAGGTGATACGGAGATTAGCCACCGGTTACCGCCTCCTGTTTCTTTAGCCCTGGCTTGCGCCTGGCAAGCTCCTCTTTCGGGTCTTTAAGCTGGCTGAGAGCCAGTATGGTCGCCTTGGCTATATTGATGCGGTTGGACCTGCCGAGTGACTTGGACAGAATGTCCTTGATCCCGGATGCCTCGACCACTGCCCGAACGCTGCCACCGGCAATGATACCGGTGCCGGGGGCTGCCGGTTTCAGCAGCACCTTGGCAGCGCCGAACTTGACTGTGATTTCATAAGGGATGGTGTTGCC
>DAOWDO010000023.1 GCA_030638985.1 Dehalococcoidia bacterium
CCGCTGATTACATCCAGGTGCTAATTCCTGACCCGGTAGCAGGCGACGCTACCTATGGAGGAAAAACAGACTTTCTGTCGCGGCAGTTTATCCATGCCCACAGGCTGGGCTTCAAGCTGCCATCCAGTGGTGAGAATGTTGAGTTTGTCTCGGAGCTTCAGGCGGATTTGGAGCAAGCACTAAAGGCGATAGAAAATAAGCCGGTAAGGTAATATAATAACCCAATGAGCAAAGCTGAGATGAAAAACCATGTCCGTGTGCGCTACGCGCCAAGCCCCACCGGATACCCCCACGTGGGTAACATAAGGACGGCCTTATTCAACTGGCTCTTTGCCCGGCACCACGGCGGCAGCTTTATCGTCCGCATTGAGGACACCGACGTTGCCCGCGGGGTTGAGGGGGCGGTGGAGGCTATACTGGACGGTCTTAAGTGGCTGGGAATGGACTGGGACGAGGGGCCGGGAGTCGGCGGCAGCTACGGGCCGTACTATCAGTCGCAACGTCTGGATAAATACCGTGCTTCTGCCGAGAGACTGATTGCGCAGGGAAACGCCTACTACTGCTACTGCTCTCCGGAAAGGCTGGAGCAGATGCGGGCCGAGCAGATAAGGCGCAAGCAGCCGCCGGGCTACGACCGCAGATGTCGTGATTTGAGCCAGAGCGAAATTGCCGGTTGTCGGCTGGAGAACAAAAACCCGGTTGTTCGCTTTAAATTCCCAACGGAAGGCAAGACCACCTTTACCGATATGGTGCGGGGAGAGGTGACCTTTGAAAATGCCCGTATTGATGACTTCGTTCTGATGAAGTCGGATGGCTATCCCACCTATCACCTGGCCAGCGTAGTTGACGACCACCTGATGGAGATTAGCCATGTCCTGCGGGCAGAGGAGTGGCTGTCCAGCGCTCCCCGCCATCTTCAGCTCTACCAGGCCCTCGGCTTTGAACCGCCCCGGTTCGCCCACCTGCCCATGCTGCTGGGCACCGACCGTTCCAAGCTGAGCAAGAGGCACGGGGCGGTTTCCATCACTGAATATAAGGAGCAGGGCTATCTACCCGAAGCAATGGTCAATTTTCTGGCCTTGCTGGGCTGGTCACTGGATGATAAGACGGAAATTATGTCGCGCCAGGAACTCATAGAGAACTTCTCCCTGGAGCGGGTGAGCAAGACGGCGGCCATCTTCAACCGGGAAAAGCTGGAATGGATGAACGGGGTCTATATCCGCAAACTTAGCCCTGAGGACTTTATAAAAAGAGCTACGCCCTTTCTGGAGGAAGGATTGCCGGAGGAAGTACCTCTATCTGACGACTACGTTAGGCGGATAATGCCCCTGATTCAGGAGCGAGCCAGAACCCTGGCCGAGATACCGGGGCTTACCGACTTCTTCTTTACTAAAAAACTTGAATACGAAACCGAGCTTCTGGTGGGCAAGAAGATGGACAGGGAGTCTGCTGGCCGGGCACTGTCGTTGTCGTTGGAGAAATTAAAGCCACTTGAGCCATTTGATGAGAATTCTTTGGAGGCATTGCTCAGACCTCTAGCCATGGAACTGGGTCTGAAGACAGGACAGCTGTTTGGTACATTGCGGGTGGCTGTCACCGGCCGGACGGTGGCGCCGCCGCTATTCCAGACGATGGCTGTGCTGGGCAAGGAGCGCTGCCTTGGGCGAATCAGGGAGGCAATCACCAGCCTTAACCGAGTATAAAAATAGCAACCTTTGGATACCCATCAATGGAGAAGAAACACCCGACCAAGAAATACCCGATAATTGGTGCCTGCGGCCTTAACTGCGGCCTGTGCCCGACGTACTACTCCGATGGGCCGTCAAGATGTCCCGGCTGCTGCGGCCCCGGTTTCTGGCAGAAACACCCGTCTTGTAGATTTATCACCTGCTGCGTCAAGCAGAAAGGGCTTGAGACCTGTGCCCAGTGTAGTGACTGGACCGAATGTGACAAGGTTGCCAGAATACTGGATTGGGCCAGGCACCGTGACTCCGTGATTTCCTATAAACCCATGGAGGCTAACTATGCTTTCATTCAGAAGAACGGTATCAGGGAGTTTGCCAGACTGGAAGAGGAGAAAATGGGGCTGCTGAGGCATCTCATCGATAACTACAACGATGGCCGCTCCAGGAGGTTCTACTGCACCAGCTGCCAACTGGTGCCGCTGGAAAGATTGAAAGAGGTGCTGGAAACTGCCGGAATGGACATAACCGAAGATATCGATATAAAAGAGAAGGCAAAGATTTTAAGAGCCGCCATAAGCAATATGGCAGACAGCCTGCAGATTGACCTGAAGCTGAGGAAGTGAATATCTACCTCACCCCCTTTATCCCCCTCTCCTTTGAAGGAGAGGGGGAAGGATAGGAAAGAGGGGCTTCGCCCCTCTTAGACACCCTATAAGTGAGGTTACTACGGCTATGGCAGGAGAACATAAAGATGAACACCGCTCACCCCAAATACATTTCTCTATACCAATCCGGTGAGCTTGCCAGACGGGCAAAGAGGCTGGAGGCGCGGCTGGCGGCGTGCGATATCTGCCCCCGGGCGTGCCGCGTAAACCGTCTTATAGGCGAGCCGGGCTTTTGCCATTCCGGCCTCCGGCCCATCGTCGCTTCTTTTTGTGACCACCATGGAGAAGAACCGGTCCTCTCCGGCAGCCGGGGTTCGGGGACGATATTCTTTGGAAACTGCAACCTGAGGTGCGTCTACTGCCAGAATTTTCAAATCAGCCAGGACTGGCAGCGACAAAGAGCCAATGAGGTCGACTGCCACCGTCTGGCCGAGATTATGCTGAAGTTGCAGGCAGCGGGCTGCCATAACATCAATCTGGTGTCACCATCGCACTTTGTGCCTCAGATATTGCTGGCGCTGGTGAAGGTGGTGCCCAGGGGGCTCGGGCTGCCCATCGTCTACAACAGCAACAGCTATGATGCCATGGAGACACTGGTGGAGCTCGACGGCGTCATAGATATTTATCTGCCCGACCTGAAGTATGCCAGTGATACCACTGCTAAAGAGCTTTCGGATGCAGTTAACTATGTTGGCCATGCCAGAAGCGCCATCGGGGAGATGTACCGCCAGGTGGGCGAGCTGGTGGTGGACAGCTCCGGGGTGGCGCAGCGGGGGGTTATTGTCCGTCACCTTATTCTGCCCAACGGACTGGCCGGCAGCCGGCAATCACTGGGCTGGCTGGCGGGTGAGGTTTCCACCAGTGTTTCCGTCAGTCTTATGTCCCAGTATCATCCGACGCACCGGGCTCATCAGTATCCCCTGCTGTCACGACGCATATTGTTATCGGAATACGAGGATGTCCTTGAGACGATGAACCAGTTGGGCTTGACGTCTGGCTGGGCGCAGGGCATGGCCTCCCACCGGCTATACCTGCCTGACTTTGAGCGGCATGGCCACCCCTTTTTGATTGAACACTGAAGAGGGCGTCAGGGTTTAAATTACCTCTTGCGTTTGGTAAAAGCAAAGCGGATTTTAAGCCCGTTACGTTTCGAGCCTTTCTTTTTGGTGTTGGCAATGAATGTTTCCAGCGATTCCTTTTTCTCTGCCATGTGTTTTTCTTCCTTGGGTCTGTTTGCTTATTGTAGCATTTACTTGCCAATTTGACCAGCGGATATTCGGTTCGTCTGGCAGACCGGGCAAAAATAGCTGCCCCGGTTGCGGATGGGGATGCGCTCTATGGCAGCGCC
>DAOWDO010000040.1 GCA_030638985.1 Dehalococcoidia bacterium
CGCCGAAGACGATGGTATAAAAACCAGACTGGTGCAGCCTTCTGGCGGCTACTTGGGCTCGCTTAACGAAGGGACAGGTGGTATCTATGATATCAATCCCCCGTGATTTGATGTCATTAATCACCTGCGGGCCGACTCCATGAGAGCGGATGACTACCCTGTCCCCCTTAATCTCATCGACGCTATTGACGATGCTGACCCCGATATCAGCCAGTTTGCGCAGCACCTGCTGATTGTGCACTACTGCTCCCAGCGTCTCCACCCCACCCTGCTCGCGGGCGACACGCTCCAGAATATCTATCGCCCGTCTGACCCCCGTACAGAAGCCGATACCCGGCGCCCGTTTAATCTCTACTGTCATTTTACCTCTCTGGGTTTGTACTGGCCATGATATTCCTCTGGCAGCAGATGGGCAATGCTTTCCATAATAATATCGGTCAACTTGGCCAGTTTGTACTTGGTAAGCCTGCCCTCCACCGGCGGTAGCATAAAAGACGGTCCCATGTGGACTGATATCCGGTGACGCCGCCATAACCACTTTATCCCCCGGAGATTTTCCGTACCGGTAATGACTACCGGGATAATCGGTGCGCCGCTGCGCGTGGCAATGAGGGCGGCTCCGGGGAAAGCCAGCTTGAGGCGCTTGTTTTTACTCCGCATTCCTTCGGGGAAGATAACCAGAGATTGTCCGCGGGATATGGTTCGCATTGCCCGGCGAAAGGCCTTCATATCAAGGCGCCCCTTGGCTACCGGAAAGGCACCGCAGGTATGCATGATGTAGCCAGTTATCCTGGAGTTGAACATCTCCTCTTTTGCCATGAATTTCGCTCTGGATCCCAGGGTGACCCAGAGCAGGGGCGAGTCGAACAGGTGGATGTGATTGCCGACAAATATTGCCGGTCCACGGCGGGGAATATTCTCTCTACCCGTGACCCGGCGGCGGGTCAGCAGGGAAAAGAGCAGCTTCAAGGCTAGCTGGATGGCGTGATAGAGCAAGGATTGCAGACCCCACAAATATAGGCTTAACCGGCTACATTATAACGGTGGCTGCGAACAAAAACAAACGCCTTGATTATTACAGGCTTGTAATCCATAATAGCCGAGGAGAGTCATGAAACGCTTAAGCATTGGCAAGCTAAGGGGGCTGCAGCAGATCACCGACCCCGTGGGGGTCTTCAACATGTGTGCCATTGACCACCGCGGCTCACTGCGCCAGCTCATCTGCCAGGAGGAAGAAGAAGCCTGCGATAGGGCGATGATTGACTTCAAGCTGGAGCTGTGTTCTCACCTGGCTCCTTACGCCAGTGCTGTCCTTCTCGATCCGATATACGGTGCCGCTCAGTGCATCAGCCATGGCGTGATACCAAAAAGCAGCGGTCTTCTGGTGTCGCTGGAGGCTACCGGCTATACCGGAGATGGGGAAAGCCGCCGGACCCGGCTGCTTGAGGGATGGAGTGTGGCCAAAATCAAGCGCATGGGCGCCTCGGCGGTCAAGCTGCTGCTCTATTACCGGCCGGATTTGCACAAATTAGCCGCTGAACAACTGGATACGGTAAACGCTGTCGCCCGGGATTGCATCGAGCATGACATCCCCTTTCTGGTGGAGGCGTTGAGTTATCCCGTGGGTGACGAGGTGTCCAATACCGGGTTATTCGCCGAGCATAAGGCGGGGCTGGTGATTGCTACCGCCGGGGACATCGCCGGCTTGCCCATAGATATTCTAAAGACTGAGTTTCCGGCCGACCTGCGCTATAATGCAAATGAATCTGAGCTTATAGAGCATTGCCGCAAACTGGATGCTGCCTCACCGGTGCCCTGGGTTGTCCTGAGCGCCGGTGTTGACTACGATCTCTTCCGCAGGCAGGTGGAGATTGCCTGCCAGGCGGGAGCTTCCGGGTTTCTGGTGGGGCGTGCCATCTGGCAGGAAGCGGTTGCCATTGAAAATGTCCACCAAAGAAGCAGGTATCTAACTACCGTAACTGTCGACAGGCTAAAGGAACTCAATGAGATAACCGGCAAATACGCTGTACCCTGGTACCGGAAGCTGGGACTGTCTGCGGATGAACTGGCTAACGTTTCGGATGACTGGTACCTGAAATACTGATGTTGCGCGGCGGATTATGATTGCTACCATAACCCTGAACCCCTGTGTTGATAAGCATATCACTGTTCAAGGATTGAACTTGAACGAGACCAACCGGAGTACCGTAGTACATAACGATGCCGGGGGTAAGGGCATAGATGTATCGCGGGCGATACATGAGATGCGCGGGATGGGTATGGCCCATGGCTTCATCGGCGGACATGACGGTCGAACAGTGGAAGCGCTGCTTACCGAGCAGGGAGTGCCCTTCAGATTCACCCCTATTGAACGGGAGACGCGATCCTGTTTTATCATCAATGATGCCAAAACCTCACAGCAGACGAGGATTAGCACCGAGGGGCCGCTTGTCTCAAAGGAAGAAATAGGCCGCTTCTATTTACATCTCTGGGATATTGGCCCGGTTCCGGATTTGGTAGTTGCTGGTGGCAGCGTTCCTCCGGGCTGCCCGGTGGATATTTATCGCACAATTATTATCGAAGCCAAAAAACATGGCGTAAAAACCATACTGGATTCATCCGGGGTATATCTAAAGGAGGGGGTTAAGGGTAAGCCCTGCCTCATCAAGCCTAATGTCAGGGAGACTGAAGAGCTCCTTGGCGTTGAACTGGCTGCTGAAGCCGATATCATAAAGGCTTGCCTTGAACTGGTTGCCGGGGGTATTGAAATCGTCGTTATCTCCAGAGGTGAAGGTGGTCTCATTGCCGCCGGTGAGGGTAGGGTTATAAGGACGGTGCCTCCGAGAGTGAAGGTGGTCAGTGACGTCGGTGCCGGCGATTGTGCTGTTGCCGGTCTTGCCCTGAAGCTAGCCGGAGGGGGGTCTCTCTGGGAAGCCAGCCGCCTGGCTACGGCTATGGGCACGGCTGCGGTGTTGACACCAGGGACGGATCTCTGCCACAGGGCTGATGTGGAATGGCTGTTACCGCAAATTAGTGTTCAGGAGGTAGCAGCCTGAAGGTGGCGAGATGGTGGTCTCTTTCTAAACTCACTGCTGGCCGCTATCTGCCTTGGCGATACTTCTCAGTATGGAGATGATACCGATGACAGCCCGTTGTACGGCGATTGGTTCCTGGGACAGGACGCGGTAGACATACGGGTCCAGGCGGTCGCTGGAATAACCTGGGCTTGCTTCGGATACAGCGGCAGGCTGCGTTGACAGGTAACCGGCCAGGGTGAAAAGCTCGTCGACATCAAAACCAAGAGGCCGGGCGATTCTCTGCAATATGGTGGCAGAGGGGAAGCGTTCCCCTCTCTCTATCCTGCCAAGGTAAGAAGGCGAGACGCCCGATTTTCGGGTCAGGTTGTGGAGGGTCATCGGAATCATCAGCCGTTGCTGTCTTAGCATCCGGCCGAACTCTTTACTTCTGCCGTTGCCTGTTTCCATGTCTGGTCTCTTACTTACTGGGTAAGCCACTGGTCAAAGTCATGCTCAAATCTAACGTTATTTTGTGTGTTGCGCTCGGCTTCCGCCTCAGTACTATCCTTCTCGTCTTTAACTTCATCACCATTATCCCGCTCGGCCAGATTTTTCACCTGGGGTTGTGGGGGGCTGCTTTCCTGGCTAGCCTTGGCCTCGGCGGGCGCTGGCTCTGCCTTCTCAACGGCTAGATCCGGTTGGACATTGACAAGATCCTCGACTTTTCGGCTGGAATCGGCAATTGCTTCAGCTATGGCTTCAGATGAAGCCTTTTCAATTCTCAGCATAATTGATTCCCGCACGCTATCGGCGATTTGGGCGGCCTTTGTATTTGTCTCTTCCCGAATCCTTAAAACGATTTGCTTTGTCTTGTCTTCGTATTGCTTGAGGATCCGCTCCATTTCCTGCTCCGCTTCCTGCCTGGCTGCTTTTCCGGCGCTGGCGATGATTTGGTCCGCCTCCTTGGCCATATCGGCCATCAAATCAGCCGTTCCGCGGTTACCGCTTTTACTGGTCTCTTCAGAGGTTTTTGTGATATCCATCGTTTTGCTCCTACCTATTTATTCTTGCTTCTAACTACCTCAAGTTATTTGGAACTATCTATTTTTAAGCGATTAAGGGAGGTTTTACAATCACCCAAAAGTCACAAAAGTGGCCTTGGAGGGGGGTAAAATGGTACTGGTTGTGGCCAAGTGCGAGTCTCCATGGTATGGTTTTTATGCAGATAATATGCCTGGAAACGCCAACGGCTATAGAAACAGGAATAGGCCTTGAGTAGTGGTATGCTCCAGGTTGTTGGCTAAATGAGTTTAAGGCTAAAATCAAGTGCCCTGGCTGAGTGGGTGATGGCGCCGATGGAGATATAGTCGGCCCCGGCTGCGGCAAAGGCCTTGATATTGTCCAGGCTGATGCCGCCTGAAGCCTCAAGCTTCGCCTGAGTTGAAACCAGCTCTGACACCTGCCTGAGGTCATCAGGGGTCATATTGTCCAGCATAATGATGTCGGCCCCGGCCCTGGTTGCTTCCAGGGCTTCGGTGATGGTGTTAACCTCTATCTCAATCGTTGAGCCCCTGGGGGCGTTCTGCCTGGCCTTGGCCACGATATCCTTCAGGCTCATGCCCAGGTGGCGTAAAGCCGCTATATGGTTGTCTTTAATGAGGATGCCGCTGGCTAGATTGAGGCGGTGGTTGTGGCCGCCACCGTTGCGAACAGCCTGTTTTTCCAGTAGCCTGAGGCCGGGTGAAGTCTTACGGGTATCGGTAATGATGGTGGCCGTTCCCTGAACCGCGGCGACGTATCTGGCCGTCTCCGAGGCGATGCCGCTGAGATGACACAGGAAATTAAGGGCTACCCGTTCCGCTTTAAGGATGCTGGCCACATTGCCTTCGATGGTGGCGACAACATCTTCCGGTCTTACCTTGCTGCCATCTGGGATGGAGATGGCTACGTCAAGTGAGGGGTCAACTTCAAGGAAGGCCAGTTTAGCGGTGTCGCCACCGGCCAGCACGCCTTCAGCCTTGGCTATAATGGCTGCTTTCCCCTGCTGGTTATCGGGTAGCAGAATCTCGCTGGTGGTGTCACCGTTTCCGGTATCCTCTTCCAGGGCAAGGTCTACTATTTTATTTACCAGTTCGTCAAATGGTTGTCTCATTCGTCCGGTTCCTGCTTTTATCCTGCAACACGATATGATGGCGCCATCCGGTAGAGTGCCGGGGAAAGTCGGAACGGAAGTGGGCACCACGGCTCTCCTCCCGAAACAGGGCGGCCTCGGTGACAAGGCGGCCGGTCAGTATAATGTTTTCGAGTTCATGTGAAGGGCGGCCTTTGGCTGCTGACAGCGACTGTTGCCAGGCATATAGTATATTGGCGGCCTCGGCCAGGTCCTCTCTATTGCGGATAATGCCTACCTTATCCCACATAAGCTGGTTTAAGGCAGTAAGGCTAGCATCGGGCGCATTCTGCGCCGGCTCTCCTGGTTTGAGATGGGTAAGGACATCGTTGCCAAAGGCAGCCGAGGCTGGTTCATATTGCTGGCGAGTCCTTTGGATAGTTCTCTTGCCGAAAACGAGCACCTCAAGCAATGAGTTTGAGGATAGGCGGTTGGCGCCGTGGACACCGATGCCGGCGACTTCGCCGGCGGCGAAGAGCCCTGATATGGTGCTTTCTCCCCAGTTATCAACCCTTATGCCACCGATCATATAATGGGCTGCCGGTGCCACCGGAATCTGCTGCCTGGTGATGTCCAGGCCATGTTCCAGGCAGAAGCGGTATATCTGGGGGAAGCGTGTGGCAGTGGTATGGGGTGGCAGGTGGGTGATGTCCAGGAATACATTTTCCTCGCCTGTCTTTGCCATTTCCGCAACTATGCTGCGGGTGACGATGTCCCTCGGTGCCAGCTCGGCCTGCGGCGTGTACCGGGTCATAAAACGCTCCCC
>DAOWDO010000077.1 GCA_030638985.1 Dehalococcoidia bacterium
GTTGACTTCAATAGATGCCAGGCTACCATCCTTGGCTACCACCACTCCGTCCAAGATATTTTCGATGCCGACAAACTCGGCTACCCGCAGGTTCTTTGGTGAGCCAAAGACATCGCCGGGGCTGCCCACCTGTGCCAGCTCTCCGCCCATCAGCACCCCGATTCGGCTTGCCAGGTAGTGCCCCTGTGACAGGTCATGGGTGGCCATGACCACAGTTATTCTTTGCTCGGCAATAACACGCGCCAGAACGTCCTCAATCTTTGATGAGGAAACAGGGTCAAGATTGGCCGTAGGCTCATCGAGCAGCAGCATCTCGGGACCGGTGGCTAGGGCCCGGGCAATGGCCACCTGCTGCACCTCTCCGCCGGAAAGGGTACGGGCATTCCTCTCTTTGTAGTCAGCCAGGCCTACCAGCTCCATAACTTCGTCTACCCGCTGCACTACAGTCCTCGCTTTCTCGTGGCGCCACCTCAGTCCGCAGGCGATGTTATCATAGACGCTCATATCGAACACCACCGGTTTCTGCTGGACATAAGATGCCCGCCGCCGTACCTCAAGGCGGTGACGTGCCGAGCGTCCAATCTCGACTCCATCAAAGAGGATACTGCCCGCAGTCGGCAAATCAAGAAGGTCCAGTAGCCTGAGCAACGTCGTCTTGCCGGCGCCAGTAGGGCCGAGCAGGACGAATATTTCACCGCGTTCTACCTTGAGGTTTATCCCCCGCAGTGCGTAGTGGTCACCGTATTTCTTCTCCAGACCTGTGATTTCAATAAGAGCCATGGTCACCTCTGTTGCAGCCTGTTCAGGGTAATGTTTATCACCAGCGCGATAAGGATCAGCACCATGCCCAGCGCCAGTGACAGCTCGATATCGCCCTTGGAGGTCTCCAGTGAGATGGCGGTGGTCAGGGTACGGGTGAAGCCCCTGATATTGCCGCCGACCATCAAGGCCAGCCCCACCTCGGAGACGGCACGGCCGAAGCTCATAATCACCGCCGTCAGAACGGCAAACCGGGCATGTCTCAGGGTAATAACGGCTGTCTGAAAAGGGCTGGCACCGAGTGACACCGCCGTCTCTGGAATGGTCTTGTCGATACCGCTGAGTGCCGAAATGGTAAGCCCCAGCATTATCGGCATCACCAGAAACACCTGTCCGATAACCATTACTACCGGGGTGAACATCAGACCCAGGCCGCCCAGCGGCCCGGCCTGAGAAAAGAGGACGAGGACGAAGAGGCCTACGGCTACAGTAGGGAAGCTGTAGGAAGTCTGTATAACATTTACCAGCAGCCTTTTACCCGGAAATCGGGAGAAGTGAATTAAGCTTGCCAGCGGCAGGCTGAGCAGAGCAGTGATGCTGCACGAGATGGCGGCGATGGCCAGTGACCGGCCGCTCACCTCCATGACTTCAGGGTCAAGGGTTACCACCAGCTGTAAAGCTTTAACAAATCCCTGCCAGAGTTCTTCCACAGTTCCTCACAAGAATCTATGATTCAGCTATGTCGTCAGACCAGGGATTAAAGAGAGACATGCCATACTCGGAAACGCCGTATTCACCGATAAGCTCCTGTATTTCTGGCGAGACAAGAAAGTCAACCAGGTTTTTCGCCATCTGGTAGTTTATGTTGGGGTTTGCCTCCGGGTTACAGGCAATGACAGAGTAAACGTTAAGAAGTGCGCTCCCCTCATCTATAACAGGCACCAGGTCTACCTGGCCCTTGTAGGAGAGGAAGGTGCCCGTATCGGTCAGCGTGTAGGCCTGCTTTTCGCTGGCCATCAGCAGGGTCGGCCCCATGCCCCGGCCGGCTTCTATATACCAGTCTCCCATCTGTTGCACTGCCTGGTACTCATAGCCGGCAGCCTGCCACAGGGCTTTTTCCCTGGAGTGAGTGCCGGAATCATCACCCCGTGAGACGAAAGAGCCAAGCCTGCTCTCAGCCAGCTTTCCGAAAGCGTCCTCAGGCGTCATACCGGCAATGCCCGCCGGGTCATCCTGCGGCCCGATAATGAGAAAGTAGTTGTAGGCGAAGGGAACACGCTCCACGCCATAGCCATCGGCAATAAACCGGAGCTCACGGCTCCTGGAGTGGACGGTAATGGCATCCACATCCCCCCTCTGCCCGTACTCCAGGGCAATTCCTGTGCCGGCGTAGAGTACATCCAGCTCAATGCCGTATTCTTCCTCAAACATCGGCTCCAGATAATCCCAGATGCCGGTATCGTAAAGGCTGGTGGTGGTGGCTACCCGAAGCCTGTCACCCCCGCCGGCACCGCAGCTCACAGCGCCCAGGACAAGGCTAGAAGCCACTACGAGTGCCATAAGGGGGATTGCTATACTTTTCACTATTTCCTTTCTAATTTTCGATTAGGGCCACTCTCAACACAAAAAGAAAGCACTTCACGGAAAGAAAGCGCTTCAAAAGCGATACTTCGCTGCTCTCCTTTTCGAACATGGGAGGCACCACCGTTTCCAGCGATACCCTACCGGCCGGTCTCCATAGGCAAGCCCTTAGGGAAAACAGGCTCGGAGAGTTCTTAATTGTTAAATCTAAAGGATTTATATCACGACTACCTTATGGCTGTCAATCACCCCTCTTACCGATGTATAATGGTTATACAGGTGTTTGTTATAGTGGTCAGGAGACGATAGATTGCCCGGCAGCTTTGACGCCTATCTGGATATCGAGACCACCGGACTTTCGCCATACTACAGCCAGATAACGGTGGTCGGCATTTATTCAACATGGGAGCACGGTTCACGATTTGTCCAGCTGGTGGGCGATGAAGTAAGCAGCGACAACCTCATTAAAAGTCTGAGGGGTGTAGCCACCTTGTATACCTACAACGGCAGCCGCTTTGACCTGCCCTTTATTGATTTACACCTGGGAATAAAGCTGGCTGAAGTCATCAGCCACTGCGACCTGATGTATGACTGCTGGCGGCTGGGGCTAAAAGGCGGACTGAAGTGCGTTGAACGTCAGCTGAGGATACCGAGGCGGCTGCGGGACGTCAACGGCTACCAGGCAATCCGGCTGTGGTGGCGCTATGTCAACGACTATGACGAGGCCGCCCTGGAAACTCTGCTGCAGTACAATAAAGAGGATGTCCTCAATCTCAAGGTCCTGAGGGAAAGACTGCTGCCACCGGTGTCAGCGCTATAACCGCCATCTTGACACCGACCCCAACAAAATCTACACTAACATTAGTCCCGGCAAGGTAAGAACCAGTGATTTGCCCCGTATGTAAAAGCGATATGATTGATGTCGAGCACGCCGACATCGAGCTGGAATACTGTGTAAGCTGCCACGGAGTCTGGTTTGATGCTGAAGAGCTGGAGCTCTTGCTGGGCAGCATGGGTTTTGACGACCACGGACTGCCTTTGCCCGATATTCTGCACGCCCCGGAGGCTCCGACCGAGGAGAAGAAACGAAGGTGCCCCATCTGCGGCCAGAAGATGAAAAAGATGGCCCTTGGCGTAAAACCCGAAGAAGTAATCATCGACGTCTGCCCACAGGGGCACGGCCTCTGGTTTGAAGGCGGCGAGGTCGGCCACCTGCTGCGGCAGCTGGCTAAAAAGCAGCCAGCTGCCGGGGACAAATCGGGACAGCGTGTAGTCACCTTCCTGGGAGAGGTGTTCCATGCCCAGGATTAACCCCGGAGAGACCAACGAAGCAACCTTCTGTAAATAGGCAAATAATAATTAGGGAGGCTCATAATGTTAGCACTTTGGATTATTCTTGGTATTGTTGCCGTACTCCTGTTCATGTTTGTCGGCATCTACAACACTCTGGTCAGAAAGCGCAACCAGGTCAAGAACGCCTGGGCACAGATTGATGTCCAGCTAAAGAGGCGCTACGACCTTATCCCCAACCTGATGGAGACGGTCAAGGGCTACATGAAACATGAGCGGGGGACGCTGGAGGCGGTGACCAATGCCCGCAACCTGGCACAGCAGGCATCCTCGGCCGGAGCCGGAGCCGGAGTCCGCGGCAAGGCGGAGGCCGAGCTGAGCTCGGCCCTGGCACGGCTGCTGGTTGTGGTTGAGAACTACCCCGACCTCAAGGCCAACCAGAACTTCCTTGCCCTTCAGGAAGAGCTGACATCAACCGAGAACAAGATCAGCTTCTCCCGGCAGTTCTACAACGATTCGGTGCTGCGGTATAACAACCAGACCGAGGTTTTTCCGTCCAGCATGGTGGCCTCAATGGCCGGCTTCAAGGCTGGCGAGTTCTTTGAGATTACTCTAGCCGAAGAGAGGGAAGCACCTAAGGTCAGTTTTACCTAGGATATCCCGAAATATGTGGGAACAGATAAGGTCCAACCGCATCAGGTCGGTGATGCTGGTGGCCGGGATGGCGCTCTTGCTTCTGGCCATCGGCTATATCATAGGGCTGTATTTCCTTGACAGCGGCCCCGGCGGCCTGGCTATCGCCCTGATAATATGGGCGGTAATGAGCCTGTTTGCCTTCTTTCAGGGGGACAGCATTCTTTTGGGTCTATCCCGGGCGAAGAAAATCAAACGTGATGACCATCCCCGCCTGTACAACATCGTAGAGGAAATGAGGATTGCCTCCGGGCTGGAAAAGATGCCTGATATCTATATCATTGACGACCCGGCACTTAATGCCTTTGCCACCGGCCGGAATCCCGATAAGGCATCGGTGGCCATCACCTCGGGGCTACTGGCCAAGCTCAACCGCGATGAACTGCAGGGCGTCATTGCCCATGAAATATCCCACGTCAAGAACCGGGACGTCATGCTTATGGCCATCAGCGCCGTCATGCTGGGCAGCATCGTCATTCTGGCGTGGTACGCCACCAGGATGCTCTTTTTCAGCAGCATGACCGGAGGGAGGCGGAGCTCGTCCGGTGGCGGCCAGGCCCAGATAATAATCCTGGTGGCGGGTATTGCTCTGATGATACTGGCTCCAATCTTCGCCCAGCTTATCTATTTTGCCATCTCCCGCAAGAGGGAGTACCTGGCCGATGCCTCTGCCGCCCTGTACACCAGATACCCCGAGGGGCTGGCCTCGGCGCTGGAGAAGCTGGGGGCATCTACCGGACAGCTGAAATCGGCCAACCAGGCGACGGCGCCGATGTACATCATCAATCCTTTCCGCAA
>DAOWDO010000070.1 GCA_030638985.1 Dehalococcoidia bacterium
CCTCTGGTATCCTTCTTGTGGCCCCTGGACTATGCCAGGCCGGGCGAGGTCGACATACCCTTGACCGGGGATGAAGTCCTCCGCCCCATTGGAGGCCTCAGGGTTATCGCCACGCCGGGACACACCCCGGGCAGCATCAGCCTTTACTCAGCAGAGAGAAAGCTGCTTATCGTGGGCGATGCATTGAAAAAACGGTTTGGAAAGCTGCGGCTGCCACCAAGGAGTATTGTCATCAACCTGTCTCAGGCAATTGACTCCGTAAAACGGCTCGCCCAATTGGACTTTGATACCCTGTGCTTTGGACACGGTCAGCCGCTGGTCGGCGACGCCGCCGCCAGACTGCGGGCCTGGATAGAGAAAAAGGGACTATAGAAACCGCTGCCACCGATTTACCCGGTGTAGCTACAGGAAAGCGAAAAATTGAGAGTTATTGCCGGACAGGCCAAGGGAACCATCCTCAAGACACCCAAGGGGAGCAAGACCCGCCCGGCTACGGAGCTGGTACGAGGGGCCATCTTCTCCATACTGGAGACCGCCGTCAGTGACTGGACAATGGTGCTTGACCTGTATTCCGGAAGCGGCTCGCTGGGCATAGAGGCACTCAGCCGCGGTGCCAGCCGGGTTGACTTTGTTGAAAACGACCGGCATTGTTGTGCTATAATTAGACAGAATCTGGAAAAG
This sequence comes from Dehalococcoidia bacterium, assembly GCA_030638985.1. GTDB lineage: Bacteria > Chloroflexota > Dehalococcoidia > Dehalococcoidales > DAOWLH01 > DAOWLH01. The sequence continues at coordinate 682 of DAOWDO010000070.1, forward strand.
ACGAAACTCAAAGACCGGGCTCATGTATACTGTTGTAATGTAGCCAGGGCAATTTCCTTTCTTGACAAGGAGTACAGCATAATAATAATGGACCCACCCTATTCTAGTCCATCAATAGAAAAGACCATCGAGCAACTGGCCAGTTCCAAAATAATCGGTGATAAGTCAATGGTGGTCGTCACCCATTCATCCCGACGTCCATTAAGGCCAAGCTACGCTCCACTGCACCTCATCAAAGAGCACCGCCACGGCGATAGCGTCATTTCCCTTTACCGCAAGGAGGCCAAGGCGTGATCGTTGCCATCTATCCGGGCAGCTTCGACCCGATTACCAACGGACATATTGATGTCGCCACCAGAGCGGCCAGGCTCTTTGCCAGGTTAATCATCGGTGTCTACGATACCCCGGAAAAACGCCTGCTGTTTACCCTCGAGGAAAGGGTAGAGCTGGTGAAGCAGGCGGTAGCCCACCTTGATAACGTCGAGGTAAAACCCTTCAGCGGCCTTACTGTTGACTTCGCCCGAAAAGTCGAAGCTCAGGTGACGGTCAGGGGCTTGAGAGTAAGCGCCGACTTCGAGCATGAGTTTGATATGGCCATGATGAACCGTAGGTTGGGCCCCAAGCTAGAGCTGGTCTGCCTCATGGCCCGTCCTGAGTACCAGTTTCTTAGCTCCAGCCTGCTGAAAGAAGTGGCCAGATTGGGCGGCAGTATAAAAAACCTGGTACCGGAACACGTAGCCCAGGCCTTAAAGGAAAAGGAAGGTTGACATTGCCATGTAAAGCCACCAAAGAAAAAGCATCGTTGCTGGATGATAGTAGGAGGTAACACATTCTATGGCCTATATGATTAATGATGAGTGTATTAGCTGCGGAGCCTGTGAGCCGGAGTGCCCCAACCAGGCGATCTCCGAGGGGGAGACTATATATATAGTCGACGCTGACAAGTGCACCGAGTGCGTCGGCAGTTTTGATACCCAGCAATGCGTTGAAATTTGTCCCGTGGACTCCTGTGTCCCCGACCCGGAGCACGAGGAAAGCCGAGAAAAGCTCCTGGAAAAGTGGCAGCAGCTGCACCCCGGGGAAGAACCAAAGGCTACCCAGTAATCAAAAGGATTTATCGGCCAGCGGCCGCTGCTAAGTGAATTGGGGTTTCTGCTGCATTCGGACCGCTACTGAAAAAAATCACGGACGGCGTCAAACTCACCGGGCAGCAGGCCCATCACCAGCGGGAAATAGTCGAGCAGAAACCTGGCCAGAAATGACCCGGTGACCAGGTCGCTGCCGAAGAACTTCACCCAGGTGGCCAGGATGGCACCCCAAAAGATAGCGCCAAACAAGAAACCGAAGACGGCACCGCCGACGCTGTCAACCCAGCCGAGCATGACCGTTTTGATTATCGTGCGGAGCAGGCGGGCCAGCAGAGCGGTGGCCACCATAACCAGCACCAGTATCAGGGCAAAGGCAAGTATGTTGGCCACCTGCTCGTTGTTGATAA
>DAOWDO010000061.1 GCA_030638985.1 Dehalococcoidia bacterium
ATCAGGATGAAGAAGTGGTCGCCTTCCGCGATATCAATCCCCAGGCACCGGTGCACCTGCTGGTCATCCCCAGGAAGCATATCGGCCAGCTTTCAGAGCTAACGGAGAAGGACAGCTCCCTCATCGGCCGCATGATTGAGGTAGCCAACCAGCTGGCCAAAAGGGAGGGTATTGCCGGGAGCGGCTACCGTCTGGTAATAAACTCGGGGAAAGAGGGGGGACAACTGGTACCCCACCTCCACCTCCACGTGCTGGGCAAACGGCAACTGTCCGGCAGACTTGGCTAGCTGGCAGCCGATTTTCACAAAGACAAAAAGATGAGCAGCCCGGCGATGCTCTTGGCATCGCAGATGGCGCCCGATTCAATGAGTTCAGCCACCTGGCTTAGAGGCACCGAGACCACTTCGATGCTCTCGGTATCCTCGGCATAGCGCCGGTCGGGGACAAGGTCAGTTGCCAGGTAGAGGTACAGGTATTCGGTGCAGTATCCCGGCGTGGAGTAGAAACCGCCCAGCCTGTCTATCTTTCGGGGCAAAAAGCCGATTTCCTCACCAAGCTCACGGCGGACAGTGGCCTCCGGGTCTTCACCGGGTTCTATGCAGCCAGCGGGTATCTCCAGTAGCTCCTTTTCCACCGGCTTGCGGAACTGCTTTACCAGCAGCACGTTATCATCGGCGTCAACAGCCACCATGGCCACGCAGTCACTGTGCTCAACGATTTCCCGCGTCGTCCGGCGACCACCGGGAAGCCTGACGTTGTCAACCCTCAGGTTGACCACCCGCCCGCTGTATATTGCCCTGCTGGATAGCGTCTCCTCCATCGGACTCAGGCATTCCTCTCGGCGTGATAGATTAGAGCTGACTCATCACAGTCCGGGAACTTGGGGCAGCGGTAACATTCCCCCCAGACCTTGTGGGGCAGCTCTGATTTATCCACCAGAGTGAAGCCGCACTTGCCGAAGAACTCCGGGCGGTAGGTGAGGCAAAAGACGGTGGTAATACCAAGCTCATTGGCCTCCTTAAGGCAGGCGGATACCAGCTGGTCGCCAAGCCTCTGCTGCTGGTGCTCTTCGACAACCGCCAGCGATTTGACTTCAGCCAGGTCCACCCAGTTCACGTGCAGGGCGGCACAGGCAACCACCCGCCCCCCCTGCCGGACAACGAAATAGTCCCTTATGTTTTCGTATATCTCACTCAGCGGCCGGGGCAGCACTTCACCCTTATCAGCGAAGTAGTTGACCAGCCGGTGTATTTCGGTGGCGTCGCTTATTCTGGCTTTCTCCACCCTTTGTGTCATTCCCCTATCCTTTCAGCTTCCGTTCCAGCCTGCTGTAGAAATAGCCCCTGTCACCGATTCTCAAGAACCGGGTCTTCACCGGGCTGTGCTTCACGGTAATAACGCTACCATTGGCCAGAGGCAGGCTCATATGACCATCAATACTCAAGGTTGCCTTGTGAGAGGTGATGATCTTGAGCTCAACCACAGCTTCCGGCGGCAGCACCAGGCTGTAGCCCAGGCTGAGGTGGGGGAGTATCGGTACCAGTAAGAACTCATCAGCCTGGGGGTTAAGTATCGGGCCACCAGCAGCCAGCGAATATCCGGTGCTGCCGGTGGCGGTGGCCACAATGACACCATCAGCTTTGTAGGTGGTCAGTGGCTGGCCGTCAACACTGGCCTCGACATAGATAATACGGGCGATTTCTCCCCGGGCGACAACGACGTCATTGAGAGAGAAGAGCCTGCTGGTTTCCCCATTGCCGCTAGTAAATTCCGCCTCAAGCATTGCCCTCTCGTCGACCCATCCTCCCCCGGCCAGCAGGGCAGGCAGCTTTTCCACCGCCTCCCCGGCTTCCAGCTCGGTCATGAAGCCGAGCTTGCCCAGGTTAATGCCGACGATGGGTACTGCTCTCGGCGCCACCACCTGGGCGGCCCGTAGTATGGTGCCGTCGCCGCCGGTGGTAACAATCAGGTCGGTGCCGGCTATCTGTCCCCTGGCGCTGTCACCTTCCCAGGCAGAGCACAGCCAGCAGGAGACCTCTCTGGTTTCCAGGAACTGCATCAGCTTCCTGGCCAGGGTCAGAGCACGCTGGTTAAGCGGGTGGTATAAAACACCGACTTTTTTCACTAGGTATCATCTCCCCCGAAAGCCTTATATACGCCTGGCCAGCAAAAGAATCAGCGCCCCGACAGTGACAGCCAGCAGGGCCCATATATTACCCCAGAAAATAACCTTGCCCAGGTTGAAATAGACCAGAAAAAGAACAACGCCAACGATAATGACAATCAGGCCCATGATCTGGATACGGGGATGGCGAGCCGGCTTCACCCTGGTCTTTCTCCGGCTGACACTCGCCGGCGCTTCAACTTCATACTCAACACCCCGTCTCAGCCGTACCACGCCGAGGATGAGGAAGGCAATCACGATGATGACTCCAATTTCCAAAAGCCCGAATCTCACAACTTTAGTCCACTCCTCAAGACGGCAGGCCGGCCAATTTACTATAGCATAGCACATCCGGTTAAAAAGGTTAATCGAGGTGTATCCCTGGTTGTGGGTCACTCCTGAGGCTGGCGAGAGCGGTAAATAAAGGAGACGGCCAGCAGGGCGGCACCGACCACCAGAAGGATAGAGGCCAGTATCAGCATCGGAGTCAGGCAGCTATCACTCAGCCGCATAAGCCAGTCCTGGAAAGACGCCGGTACATCGAGATTCATAACCGGCGCTCTGCTTACGGCCCGGGCAACAAAGACCATGATTAAGCCAATGATACCGTAGGTGCCAAAGACAATACCCAGCACCCGGCTGCTGCCCCTGACCTCACGATAGATGAGGATAATACCGGCAACCATAAGCAGCATCAGGCCGATGGTGACACCGTACATGGTGTGGAACAGGCCAATATATCTCTGTGACTCGGCCAGCGCATCTTCAACCTCAGCCAGCGACTCGGCCACCTGGTCAGGCGCTTCCAGGTCATTCAGGTCAAGCTCAATGGCCACCGGAATCCCATCTTCAAACTGGGCGTAAAACCCGGCAAAAGCCCGCTCTAGCTCGGCATGGGACATACCAGCCATCTGGGGTGGCGGTGATTCCAGAAATGCCTCTTCAAATGAATCCCTGAAGATACCTTTGGCCGGCTCCAGGGAAATAACCAGACTAGGTCCCTGGCCCTCTCCCAGAATATAGTCGTAGAGCTCGGGAATTACGGCGCCCGCCTGCTGCTTGAGCCAGGGCTCCAGGGCTACAGCGACATCGCCCAGATAGGGTTCCATGGCGAAGGGTAAATTCAGAGCTTCCGGCATCATGGTAACCACCAGTTCTTCAGCCAGGAGGGCAAGGTCGGACTGCTCAACCATAGCTATTGCAAAATCCGGGTCGAGGATGGTGTCTCTCAGCACCTCGGCAAGGTCAAGACTTTCACTCCGCCGCAGCAGGTAGTCATAGATATCATCAATAGCCTGGCCCAGCCTCTGCTTTATCTCCGGTTCATTGTCTTCAATGATTTCCCGGGCGTAGTTAACCACTCCCGGGTTCCCTTCATAGATATCACCGGTATCCAGCTCATCCAAAAGCGATGATATATCAAGCCTCTCAAGATGAGAGGTGATGAAACCGGCATTGAGGGCCGTCATCTTCACGCTGAAGGCCACACCGAAAACAGCCAGCGACAGGAAAAGGATGACCGCCAGGAGAACAACTGCCACAACCTTAAGCGAGCCCATCTAATGGAACCCCCTGACTCTGCCGTGCCCTATGGGGTAATGTCCTTATCTGCTTCCCTTTTCAGGCCCAGGCTCTTTGGCCTGGACGGCTGGATAATACTGCAGAATGCCCCTACCATCTCCGGGTCAAATTGAGACCCGGCGCAGCGCCGCAGTTCCTTAATCGCTTTGTCCGAAGACAACTGCTGGCGGTAAGGCCGCGGTGAGGTCATGGCATCGTAAGCATCAGCGACGGCCAGAATACGAGCTTCCAGGGGTATCTTGTCTTTCCTCAGGCCAGACGGATAGCCCCGGCCGTCGTAGTGCTCGTGGTGATGCAAAATGGCCGGCAGGCAATTAACCAGGTCGATGACGTGTCTTAAGATCTCTACACCAAGTTCAGGGTGCGACCTTATCGGCTTCCATTCCTCCTCAACCAGTGGTGCTTTCTTGTTTAGAATGGAATCGGGGACACCGACCTTGCCGATATCGTGTAGCAGGCCGGCGGCACGGATAATAGTCAACCTGTCCTCGGGCAGCTTTAACGCCTCCGACATGGCCACGGCATACTCACTGACCTTTTTGGAATGACCGTAGGTATAGCTATCCTTGGCATCAACAGTGGCCGCCAGGGCATATATAATGCTCAGCGCCCTCGGCTTCGCCTCAAGCTCAGCGCCAATCATAGGTGTCTTCGGCTTCAGTATATCCGATGAAAGACAGGTCCGGTTCAAGCCCATCTGCTTGGCCTGGTAAAGAGCAGCGTCAGAGCGCCCGACAATCTCCTCCTTCATAACACCATCGTTGGGCCAGTTAGCCACCCCCAGGCTGACGGTTATGGGCATTGCCCGTGAGCTTGTCTTCGATTCGATGGTCTTGCGAATGCGCTCAGCTACCTTGTAAGCATCATCAAGCCGCGCCTCGGGTAGAAGTATGGTGAACTCGTCACCGCCATAGCGGAAGGCAAGGTCTATGCTCCGGATAGAGCTTTCAATGTAGCGCCCGACCCTATGTAAAACCTGGTCTCCAGCCATGTGCCCGTAGTTATCGTTGTAGGCCTTGAAAAGGTCTATATCCAGCATTATCAGGGAGAAGGTACCTCCAAAACGGGAGCCGCGGGCTATTTCCTGTTCCAGGCGCTCGTGGAAATGGCGGTGGTTGTAAAGCCGGGTAAGCTCATCGGTGTTGGCCCTGATCTGGGCCTGAGTGAACAGGTGAGCATTCTCTATGATAACGCTGGCCTGATTGGCGATGCCTTCCACCAGCAAGATGTCCCCATGGGAGTAGAACCCGGCTGACTCTTTTTTCCCCAGAGCTACAATGCCGATGAGCTTACCCCGACTCTTGAGCGGAAACAGGAGGCCCAGGTCGGCTTTCACCAGCTGCTCCTTCTCTTCCTGCCACAACCCCTTTAGCTCAGGTATGTTATCAATCTGTTCCGGATAGAGTGGCTGTCCTGTCTTATCCAGCCAGGCGACAGCCGGGCTGTCAGCAACGAGGCTGAGGCTGCCGCCTGCCCCTTCCTGGTCTTCGGGATGGGTGTACCTGACGTTAAAATCACCACTATCGTTGTCCTGGAATAGAAGCCTTGTTTGAGTGACGTGCAGCGCTTTGGTCATTGCCGGCAGCATCTCCCGGGCCAGCTCATCAAGATTGAGGATATTGCCCATCTTGCTGCTGAAGCCCAGTAGGGTCTGGCGGTCATCATAGGTACGCCGGTAGAAGAGGCGGTCAACGTTCCGCTGAACAACTCCTACAAACGGACGAGCCGCAATCGAAACCAGAAGAACGATAAAGCCGGCAAGCAGGATGGCATTGAGGGTTTCCTGCCCCGGGAATAACAAGCGGGTAAGCCATACCGCAAGGGCATATATGCTAACGGTAGCTACAACCAAAGCAGTATAGGTCAGCCCCCGGCGCATCACCAGCGTGATATCCAGCAGGTGGAAGCGGGAAATAGCATAACTGATAACCAGGGCGTTAATCAGGCTGCCCATGTGGTCCAGCGGAAATTTGGCCAGGGCGGGAATATTGTTGGTCAGAGTGAGAACCACCAGAACACTCCAGCCGGCCATCAGGTACATCGTTCGGTTGCGGCCTACCGGGTCGGCTGAACCGCGATACTGCTTGATCAGCAAAACCACCACGGCAAAGACATAGGCAAGAGCGAAGCCGCTGATGAAGTAGACAGAGCTACCAAGTTCGTGCTCCAGCGTACCGTTGACAACCCGTGAGTACTCAACGATATTGCCGCTAAAGGAAAATCCAGCCAGGACCACCAGCAGGGCATAACCAATATATACGCCTACACCTGCCCTTCGGTTGGTGTAGGCACGGATGAACTGGTAGTAGGCGATAAGTGCCCATATCAGAGCCACCGCCAGGACCTGATTCCAGATCAGGGTCTGTTCCGGCGGCGCCTCAAGATGAAGCATGAAAGAGGTAAAGCTCCAGAAGGCGGCCATCCCCAGATAGTAGGCAAACATCTTGTTCGCCCACTTCCCGACCCGCTGCAGAGCAAAGACAAACAGCACCAGATAAACAAGACTGGTTACCAGTGGGATTATCGCCCAAATATTCAACTCAAGCCCTCTTTACAATAAGCTAGCTGGCTATTACTGCCGACTGTTTCGCGGCAGCTGCGTGCAATTTGACCAATTATGACCAATAGGCACACTATTGTCAATCAGGCAGGGACAAACGATAGTACTGGCGACGGCAGGTGGCACCCAAAAGTCACCACCTGCCGTCGCCATAATCAATAACCAGGTTAGACAGATTTTCTGGTTATGCCTCCACTCTTTTCTCTGTCCTTGCTGTTACCTTCCTCGCCGTGTTGACCAGAAAGTCTATAGTGGCGTCTGATGGACCGATGTGAGGTGGCTTCAGGTGGGCCAGCTCGGCGCCGGCCGCCCTTTGCTTGAGCGCATAGGTCGTGAAGGCATTACGAGGCAGCAGTGTGACCTCCAGCGGTTTTAAGCCGGTAAAGGCTTCCAGTTCGGTATATGAAGTATCCAGTTTCTTTATCTCCTCATGGACCATGGCTGAGACCTGGTCGGCGGTTACATGGCCGTTTTCTTTGAGCTCTATGTACAGGTGCAGAACCGGTTTCTCTCTGACCTCCTTGCGCACCGTCCAGTCCTCATATTGCAGACCGGTATTTTCAATTGCCCCCCAGATAACCCTTTCCGACAGCCGGGTGAAGCCGGCAATGTCAATCTGGTCATCGATGCGGGTAAGGAAAGCCATCTGAGGAATATCAATATCGAGCTGTTCGTTACGCAGTGCTGTTATTTTTATCAAGTGTCCCGTGCGGTATCTGACAAAGGGGCCACCGTGCAGGCTGGTTATGACCAGCTCGTAGTTGCCCGGCTTGACCTCATCCAGCAATAGTGTTGATGGCTGATAGGTGGCATCCTGCCGGGACTTGATGCTCTCCTCTTCAGGGATGAATTCAAAGAAGTTGAGATTGGGAATGAAGGTCATCCCCTGGTAGTCCCAGGTCTGCATGGCGAGAATAAGCGCCTCGGTACAGCCGTGAAAGTCCAGAGGATAGCGGCCCCACATCTCCTTTATTTTCTCTCGATAAACCGAGCCGTCCATGCCAAAGGTAATCAGACTTTTAAGAGGCCATATATCGCGGGGCATCAGGGGACGACCGGCTAGCTTGCTCTTAATCAGACCCCTGGCCAGGCGCAGCGTTGCCCTGGGCTCTCTCAGTAGCGCCCGGATGCTCCTTCTCTGCTGGCCATTCCGACCCAGGCGCTCACCAATGGCCACAGTCACGCTGGACATGGCGATACAAATATCCAGCCCCTTAGATAGCCCCATACGGAAGCCGCTGCGTATTCTATCCTCAAAGGACATCTCCTCGGAGGCTTCCACCGGAGGTAATACATCGAAAAGCTCGTGAGGGAAGACACGTGTCATAGTCCCGGTTGCGTATGGCGGCGGTGCCATGCCGTAAAGGGCTTTTTCCCCACCCCTTAGCTTTATTTCCCCCCTTTTGGTACAGCTGGAAAAAAAGAGCAGGGCAAATATCAGTGGCTCTATCTCGTCAAGCGTCCGGGCGGTAACCGGCACCCAGCGGTAAGGGTATTCACTGGACTTACCCGAGGTGCATTGCCACAGGATAGGTTTCCGCGGCAGTGCATCCATCCGCCGCTTGAGCAGATATGGAGCATAGTCGGTATAGGTAGTCAGGGGGAC
>DAOWDO010000053.1 GCA_030638985.1 Dehalococcoidia bacterium
ACCAGTGCTAATTTGACCGGCCGGCCAAGTGCTTTGAGCGCCGCTGATGTTCGGTATCAGTTTGGTGATAGTATAGGCCTTATTATCGATGGTGGAATATGCCCTGGAGGTATTGAGTCCACCATAGTTGATGTTACCGGAGAGACTCCCCGACTGCTGCGACCGGGCGCCCTGTCCCAGGCTGTAATAGAGGGAGTATGCAGCCTGGTTTAGCTTGACAATGAATAGGGGCTATGTTAGTTTTAGGTGTCACAAATACAGGGGGTGGGTTATCGGGTTAAATCCGTCCACACAGGGACGGTTTTTTGATTATTGCGTGAAGTGAGAAAATTATGGAGAGCGATGCCATAAAGAGGGGAATAGAGCGGGCACCGCACCGCTCGCTTCTGCGTGCCCTGGGAGTAACGCCTCAGGAAATGGACAGGCCTTTCATCGGTATCGTAAACAGCTTCACCGAGATTGTCCCCGGACACATGCATCTACCAGAGATTGCCGAGGTGGTCAAGGCCGGAGTGAGGAGTGGTGGCGGGGTTCCCTTTGAATTCAATACCATTGCCGTTTGTGACGGCCTCGCCATGAACCACCGGGGAATGAACTACAGCCTGCCCAGCCGGGAGCTGATAGCTGACTCGGTGGAGATAATGGCCCGGGCACATGCCTTCGATGGACTGGTTTTTTTACCCAATTGCGATAAGGTTGTCCCCGGAATGCTGATGGCGGCGGTGAGGCTGAATCTGCCGGCCATCTTTATCAGCGGTGGGCCGATGCTGGCCGGACGGTTATACAGTAGTCAGGGGGATACCAAGGTTGACCTCAGTAGTGTTTTTGAAGCGGTGGGTAAGGTTTACAAGGGGCAGATGACCGAGGAAGAGCTGGGGAATCTTGAAGAGGTTGCCTGCCCCGGATGCGGCAGCTGTGCCGGCATGTTTACCGCCAACACCATGAACTGTCTGACTGAGGCTATGGGTATGGCGCTGGGTGGCAGTGGCACCATACCGGCGGTTGACCCCCGGCGAATCAGACTGGCAGGAGAAGCCGGAAGGCAAGTAATGGCGCTGGTGTCGGCTAACACCCGCCCCAGGGATATCATAAACCGGGCTTCTCTGGAGAATGCCTTTACTGTTGATATGTCGCTGGGTGGCAGTACCAATTCGGTGCTGCACCTGATGGCGCTGGCCCATGAGGCCGGGGTTGAATTTCCTCTGTCAGCAATAAACGATATAAGTGACCGGACTCCCTGCCTGTGCCGTCTGAAGCCGGCCGGGGACTATCACATTGAAGACCTGGACAGGGCCGGCGGTGTAGCTGCGGTGATGGGGGAGCTGAAACGGAAGCTTAATCTTGAAGGGAAAACGGTATCTGGTAAGACGGTGGCCGGATTTATCGCTGGCGGTCGGGTGGCTGACGGCAAGGTAATCCACACTCTGGCTAAAGCCTATTCAGAGAAGGGTGGAATTGCTATACTGTTTGGTAATCTGGCGCCGGAAGGTGCTGTGGTCAAGAGGTCGGCGGTGGCTGCGGAGATGATGGTCCACCAGGGTCCGGCCAGGGTCTTTGATTCGGAAGAGGCGGCGACAGCGGCTATCATGGCTGGCGATATCAGGTCGGGCGATGTACTGGTCATTCGCTATGAAGGACCTAAGGGTGGGCCCGGGATGAGAGAAATGCTGGTGCCGACAGCTCTGCTCAGTGGTATGGGTATGGATAAGGAAGTGGCGCTGTTAACCGATGGTCGTTTTTCCGGGGCGACTCGTGGTGCCGCCATCGGGCATGTTTCGCCTGAGGCAGCCAGCCGCGGCCCTATTGCCGCTGTGAAAGAAGGCGATACAATTAAGATAGATATAACGGCTCATAAGCTTGAGATTGAGCTATCTGACCGGGAAATAGCCCGGCGTCTGGCAAAGCTGGGTGGATTTGAATCCAGGGTAAAGGAGGGCTATCTCAGCTACTACGCCAGCAGGGTGACTTCGGCCAGCACCGGAGCCGTGTTCGGGAACTGAGGAGGCGATTATTATGAGGATGACTGGTGCCGAAATTATATGCGAGAGCCTGGTAAAGGAGGGCGTCGAGGTTATTTTTGGTATCCTGGGCGGGGCTATTCTGCCGTTGTATGATACCATACCCAGATACCCTAAGCTGCGCCACGTCCTGGTAGGCCACGAGCAGGGTGCCGCCCATGCTGCCGAAGGATATGCCCGGGCTACAGGCAAGGTAGGGGTTTGTATGGCTACCTCTGGCCCTGGGGCGACCAATCTGGTTACCGGCCTCGCCGATGCCTATCTTGATTCGGTACCGGTGGTTGCCATAACCGGTCAGGTGACCCGGGCGCTGATTGGCAAGGACGCCTTTCAGGAGATAGATATTACCGGTATCACCCTGCCCGTTACAAAGCATAACTATCTCGCCCTCGAAGCCAGCTCTCTGGCTATGACAGTAAAGGAGGCCTTCTATCTGGCCAGGACCGGACGTCCGGGCCCGGTGTTAATTGACCTGCCCAAGGATGTCCAGATAAACCAGGCTGAGTTTAAATATCCCGAGAGGGTCAGCCTGCCGGGCTATAAGCCGACATTACAAGGACATGCCGCCCAGATTAAAAAAGCGGCCAATCTTATCAAAGAGTCCAGGAGACCGGTCCTTATTGCTGGTCGAGGTATCATTATTTCCGGTGCTTATGATGAATTAAAGCGCCTGGCTGAGAAAGCACAGATACCGGTGATTACCACCCTGCTGGGTGTCAGCTGTTTCCCTGAGTCACATGCTCTCTCCTATGGCTGGCTGGGAATGCACGGCATGGCTTATGCCAACCTGGCGGTCAGTGACGCTGACCTTGTTGTGGCCATCGGCATGAGGTTTGACGACCGGGCGACCGGCAGGGTCAGCGGCTTTGCACCGCAGGCCCGCATTATCCACATTGATATTGACCCGGCGGAAATCGGCAAGAACGTACGTGTCGATATACCCATAGTGGGTGATGCCAGGGTGGTATTGCAGGCGCTGAACAAACTGGTAACCACCTCGAAACACGCCGACTGGTTGAAGCAGCTTGATAGCTGGCGCAAGGAGCACCCTTCAATTACTATAAGGGATTGCGAGGAGTTGCTTCCCCAGTTCGTCATAAACAAGATACATGAAGTCACCGGTGGTGAGGCAACTATCGTCACTGGCGTAGGCCAGCACCAGATGTGGGCGGCTCAGCACTACTGGTTTGACCGCCCCAACAGCCTGATAACTTCGGGGGGTCTGGGGACCATGGGCTTTGAACTGCCGGCGGCTATGGGTGCCAAGATTGGCTGCCCTGATGAGACCGTGTGGTGCATCGCCGGTGACGGCGGTTTTCAGATGACGATTCAGGAGCTGGGGACTATAGCCAGGGAGCAGGTGGCAGTTAAGATAGCCATCATGAATAATGGCTATCTGGGGATGGTGCGCCAGTGGCAGGACTTGTTCTATGAGAAAAGGTATTTTGCCACTCCCTTGAACTGCCCTGATTTTGTTAAGATTGCCGAGGCCTATGGTGTCCCCGGGATGACCGTAAAAAGCAAGCAAGAGGTGGTGCCGGCTATTAAAAAAGCGATGAGTGAACCGGGGCCATTCTTAATCAATTTTATGGTAAAGCCGGAGGAAAATGTTTACCCCATGATACCGCCCGGCGCCGCTCTATCGGAAATTATAGAAGAACCGAGTAAAGAGGTGAGATCATGGTCAGCACGAAACATACCCTAGTTTCCATGGTCGCTGATAGGCCCGGAGTGCTTAACCGGATGGCAAGCCTTTTCCGGCGGCGCGGTTTTAACATTGAGAGCATCGCTGTAGGCCACAGCGAACTGCCGGGTATATCGCGGATGACCATTGTTGTCGCCGGCACAGCGGCCATGGTAGAACAGGTCAGAAAGCAAGTTGAGAAGCTGGTTGATGTCATCAAGGTTTCGGATGTCACCGGTGAAGGCACCATTACCCGTGAGCTGGCTTTGATAAAGGTCAGGGCCACCTCTGCCAACCGGAGCGAGATAATGCAGACAGTTGATATATTCCGGGCCAACATCGTCGATGTTTCCGCCGACTCGGTTACGGTGGAGGTTACCGGTGATGAACAGAAAATAACTTCGCTGTACCGGCTGCTCCGCGGCTTTGGCATTAAGGAAATAGCCAGAACGGGGGTTATCGCCATGACCAGGGGTAATGTCAGTTCATCCCTGACAGAGGAAAAACCAGCCAGGGCTAAGTCTGATAAGTAGGGACTGCTCAAAACAAAAATAGGAAGGTGGGCTATGGCAACAATTTATTATGAAGATGATTGTGATTTAGGTTTACTTGAGGGCAAGGTGATTGGTGTTGTCGGCTATGTCAGCCAGGGACATGCCCAGGCGCAGAATCTCAGGGACAGCGGATGTCAGGTAATCGTGGCCGAAGCTGAAGGTAGCCGGGGTTGGCAGCAGGCCCAGACGGACGGTTTTGAAGTAATACTGGCTTCAAAGCTGGCTGAGAGGGCGGATATTATCATGATGCTGGCGCCGGACACCCTTCAGGCCGGTATTTACAAGCAGGCGATTGAAGCTAGTTTAACCGCCGGCAAGATGCTGATGTTTGCTCATGGCTTCAACATTCACTATGGCCAGATAACGCCACCGGCTGATGTTGATGTAACCATGATAGCGCCCAAGTGCCCGGGCCATATGCTGCGGCAACTATATACCGAGGGCATTGGCCCCCCGGCGCTGATAGCGGTGCAGCAGGATGCTTCGGGCAAAGCCAAGGAGATAGCTCTGGCCTATGCCAGGGGTATCGGCTGTAGCCGGGCGGGTATTCTGGAGACCACCTTTGCCGAGGAAACGGAGACGGACCTCTTCGGTGAGCAGGCAGTGCTGGTGGGAGGTGTTAGTGACCTGGTTAAAGCCGGCTTTGATACCCTGGTTGAAGCTGGCTACCAGCCGGAGATAGCCTACTTTGAATGCCTGCATGAGCTAAAGCTGATTGTTGACCTTGTATACCAGGGCGGCCTGGAATACATGCACTACTCGGTTAGCGATACCGCTGAATACGGCGGTATTACCCGGGGGCCGCGGGTTATCGATGATGTTGTCAGGGAGGAGATGGGCGAGATTCTGGCTGAGATTCAGGACGGCAGCTTCGCCAAGGAATGGATTCTGGAAAACCAGGCCGGCCGGCCGGTCTACAACGCCCTGAAGCGGATGGAATCCGAAGAACTTATTGAAGAAGTCGGTGCTGAACTGCGTCAGATGATGCCATGGCTGAAGGGAAAGAAATAAGAAAGTCCGGAAGAAAACGAGAGTTGTCTGGTGCCAAGTAAAATATATATCATGACAGGACTTTTTTGCCGGGACACCCTTGCTGGGAGTGATAAGCTCATCCTTACCGGCCCCTCTCCTTTTAGGGTGAGGGGAACTATGGTTGGACAGTGAGTTTTTACTCCCAGGAGGATACCATGGATAAAGTAATCATTTTTGATACCACATTGAGGGACGGTGAGCAGGCGGCCGGGGGGATGCTAAATATCCAGGAGAAGCTGGAGATAGCCAGGCAGCTTGACAGGCTTGGGGTGGATGTTATCGAGGCTGGCTTTCCGGTTAGCTCGCCGGGCGACTTTGAGGCGGTCAGGCTTATCGCCGGGAAAGTTCGTAAACCGGTGATTTGTGCTTTGGCTCGTGCTCACCCCAATGATATTGACCGG
>DAOWDO010000044.1 GCA_030638985.1 Dehalococcoidia bacterium
CGAACCCACTAACCTACCGATTACAAGTCGGTTGCGCTACCGTTGCGCCACTCGGGCATAATTATCGCAGGTCTGCCGGCTGATGTCAACTGCGGCTCATTATAGATAGTGACTGATGTGAAGTCAAGCTTGAGTCCAGGTTTCTACCACCACATATCAATGCGATGGAAGGCTTCGGCAAGCTCATATTCCTCCTCTCTGGCGTTTTCCTGTGCCCACTGACGCATCCTCTTCTCAAGCTCCTGGCCAAAGGCGCCCGTCTGGCTCCGGTGACAGCGCAGTGCGGCCAGCTTGGTATCAAAGGTATCGGTGATATTGACGCGGTAGTCGGGCTCCTCGGTGTTAAAGAGCAAGATCTCGTTGACCTTGTGAGGCCCCAGACCTTCTTCAAGAAGATCCGGGTAGGCCAGATGGTCCCGGGCGTAGGGGAAGATGGCGTCCATAACCGCCTGACCACAGACCCTGTGGTCGTGGTGCCACCAGAAGTAGCGGGTGTAGGGGTCAACCGTTATCACCGTCTCCGGCCGGTATGTCCTTATGAGGCGTACCAGTTGCTTTCGCAGCTCCGGTGTATACTCCAGCTCCTGGTCGGGGTAGCCGAGGAAGATTACTTCCTTTACGCCAAGGGTCTCGGCCGCCGCTCGCTGCTCCTGCTGCCGCGTCCTGGCCAGGTCCTCCGGCTTTGTCTGCCGGTCGCTGGTGCCTTTGTTGCCGTTGGTGCAGATAACATAGACAACGTCCTTGTCATCTTTCACCAGGCAGGCTACTGTTCCGGCGGCACCGAATTCAGCGTCATCGGGGTGTGGTGTCACCACCATTACCTGAGCTGGCTTCACTGTCAACGATAGTCTCCTTAACTTCGGCACCGGCTAGGATACGACGACGGGTTGGCGGGCCAGCACCGAATCGTATTCTGCCAACACCGCCCGGGCGATATTTGACCAGTCAAACCTGGTCACCGATTCTCTGATTGAGCCGTCACGTTCTTTCTTCAGGGAAAGCGACTGCTCTATCCTCCGGGCCAGTTGCTGCTCTTGCCCGGCGGCAACCACGTACCCGGTTTGCCCCTGCCGGATGACGGTGGCCGCAGAACCGACATCGGTGGCTACCACCGGTGTACCGCAGGCCAGTGACTCCAGTATTACCAGGCAGAAGGTCTCGTAGAAAGAAGGGACGACACAGACGTCAGCGGAGCTGTAATAGAGTGGCAGCTTGCTCTGTGGCACCGAACCAGGGAAGGAAACCGATTCCGAAATGCCCAGTTTCTGCGAGAGAGCGGTCAGCCTGGCCACTTCTGGCTGGCTTGAGTCGTCACCCCCGATAATTATCAGCTTTGGGCTGGAGCCCCTTAGCTGGCTGGTCGCCGCCAGCAGCCTGTCGATGCCCTTAAGCGGCTCAATGCGGCCGACAAAGAGGATAACCCTGTCGTCGTTTAGCCCCAGCTGGTGCCGGGCATAGCTTTTAGGGACTGGCTGGAATAGTTCCAGATTAATGCCGCAGGGGATGACCTTTATCTTATCCGGTGAAGCCTGGTAATGGGTGACCAGGTCATCCTTCTCCCTGGCGGTAGCGGTTATGATGACGGGGCAATTGTTGACCAGTTCCTGCTCTGTCTGCAGGCGGAGCTCGCTTTCTTTGCCTCCGATAGCCAGCCGGTTCTTTATCAGCCCCAGGGTGTGGAACATCACCAGGTTGGGTACCTGCCAGGATTGGGAAAGCCACTGGCCCACCTGACCGGAGAGCCAGTAGTGGCTGTGAATCAGGTCGTATCCAGGGTGATGGCCTCTCGTGAAGTCCTCCAGGTTGCTGGCAAAATCGGGCAGGTGGCGGTACTGCACTAGTTTCCCCATATCCCTGACCCCACCGGCGTTGATGTGGATGAGACGCACATTGGGGTAGGGATGGTAAATCTGGTCGTCGTGCACATCGTGGGCCCGGGTGTAGATGTCAACCCGGTGGCCCAGCCGGCCCAGCTCCCGGGCCAGCTCCCGGACATAGACATTCATGCCGCCGGTGTCCCTGCCTCCCAGCTGTCCCTGCGGGCAACTGTGAACACTGAGCATGGCTATCCTTAACTTAGACTTAATCATCCGGGTTAACTCCCTGAGTGATGAAGATGGCCGGTATCACCAATGGATATATGGCATTCGTGGAGGGGAATCTCGGTTCCCCCCAGTCGGTACTTATAGACCTCGGCCCCGCGCAGAAAGTCGAACCTGTCCTTTTTCTGCTCAATGCTGTCTTTTATGCACAGTACTTTGGAAATCAAGCCGACACTTAGCTCTCTGTAACCAGGGTCATAGCCGCTGTTGTAAAGGTAGATGCTGTTATTATAGTCGAAATAGGCGACACTTGCCACCGGCAGCGAGTTTAACTCCAAAAATCCGAGCCGCAGAAGGCCATCATCAGCCATGGTGCCGGCCAGCAGTTCAAAGAAGTTTCCCATGCGGTCGGTCATAAAGCGTGCTTTGTCCTGCCGGCTGTGGCGAAACATCCTGATAAAGAGGTCAAGTTGAGACAGGGCCTCTTTGCCGTCGCGGTAAACACGGAAGCCGGTGGTTCCCAACTCCTCAAGTCTTCTCATCTTGCGCCTCACTTCATGGCGCTGGCTGTTGGCCAGACCGGAGAGATAGTCGTCCCAGGTCCCGGGCAGCTCAAGCTCTAGGGAAACGTCGTACTGGCGGCAGGACACCCGGTAGCCCCGCCCGCCGGCGATGTCAACCAGGCTGGTGAGAACCGTGGAATCGGGTCTTAACGCCTCCAGATCAAGCTGACTGACACCTCTCTGGACGAGCTCGTCGAGCAGGCTGCCATAGAAATCGGCTTCCCGCCCCGGGCTGATGACGAAGTCCAGATAGTCACATACCCGGCTTGCACAGATAAATGAAGCCTTCTTGCCTCTCAGCTTGAGTGGAGCAATACCAATGATGGCATCGTCCTTCCTGACCACGCCGAGAAATAGGCTGTAGCCGCTGCCAAAGGCCTGCCACCATGCCTTATGCCAGCCGGGCAGGGCAAAGACGCTCCCCCGTTTCATGCTATCAGGCAACCCTGCCCACAGGGAAGCGAGGTGGTCGAAGCTCTCCAGGGAAAAGGAATGGCTCATGGTTCAATTTTTTAAGCATAGCATTTTGTTATCATCCAGCGCAACGGAGCCGGAGCAGATGAAATTGACAGGAAACAGGGCAATGGCTAAACTCAATACAGGGCTGCTGGCAGCGTCCTGTTTTCCTGTCTTATGCAAAGGGAGTATTAAGGTGATTAATGGTGGCATATCCCTGGGACGTCTGTTTGGTATTTCCATACGGCTGCATTTCTCCTGGTTTTTTATCTTCATCCTGGTAATCTGGTTGCTGGCGGCGAACTGGTTTCCGGGTACATTCCCGGAGTGGAGTCCGGTCACCTCGATAATAGCCGCCGTCATCACCAGCCTGCTATTTTTTGGCTCCGTTCTGGCCCACGAGTTGATGCACAGTATTGTTGCCCGGGCATCGGGTATACCGGTCAAGGGGATTACCCTGTTCATCTTTGGCGGCGTTTCTCAGATAACGGAGGAGCCGAGAGTGCCCGGGGTGGAGTTCCGTGTCGCCATCGCCGGCCCGGCGACCAGCCTTTTACTGGGGCTTGTCTTCGGGGCCATTTACCTTACTGTGCCCGAGCGGTTTGAGGCAATAATAGCAGTAACATTCTGGTTGGGCTGGATAAACATAATGCTGGCCGTCTTTAACCTGCTTCCCGGGTTCCCGCTGGATGGCGGACGGGTGTTGCGGTCAATAATCTGGTGGCGGACCGGCAACTTGCGTAAAGCCACCAGGTGGGCTTCTACCGCCGGCCGGGTAATCGGTTTCCTTTTCATATTTGCCGGCATCTGGCTTCTGTTTACCGGCTACTGGTTCAACGGGTTATGGCTGGCCTTTATTGGCTGGTTTCTCAGCAACGCCGCTGCCGGTAGCTATCGTCAGCTCGTTATCCAGCAGATGCTGCAGGGCCATGATGCCTCCGAGATCATGACCCAGGACTGCGTCATGGTAGCCCCGGACACCACGGTTGAGAAACTGGTCAACGAATACGTGCTCCCCTCCGGGAATCGCTGTCTGACGGTGGGTGAAGCCGGTCATGTCCAGGGACTGGTTACCCTGAAAGATATCAGGTCGGTGCCCCGGGACAGATGGCCCGGTGTCCGAATTACCGAGGTAATGACGCCCATCGACAAGCTGAAGTGGGTGCCGCCGGATGAAGACCTGGCCAAGGTGCTGGGCACCTTGACACAGCAGGATATTAATCAGCTACCTGTTGTTGAAGGCGGCCGCATTGTAGGTATGATAGCCCGCGATAACCTGCTTGCCTTCATCAGCATGCGCGAAAAGCTGGGCATGTAATTCGGGGCATGCTTATGGCTGGCTCTTCCCCAGTTCTGCCTTGAGAAAATCGATGGTCTTAACCGGGGAGGGGTCTGTCTGGTTCAGGATTGCCAGATAGTAGCTGACATAATCCCCGATGAGCACCAGGCTCATCATCTGTGCCAGGGAGCTCTTGCCTGCTCCATCCTCAAAGTGGTGGCGAACCCCGGCCTGCTCCAGAAGCCTGGCGGTTATCTGGTAGCGCCGGATGAGCCGCTCTGAGAGGTAGCTTGACCGCAGCATGACTACCACGACGGAAGGTGCCAGCTCTATCGGGAACTGGTAGCCGACAACGGCGTTGTGGTTGAGCTCGGAGAAGGCTTCGTAAAAAGCCCAGGCCTTGCTGTTTTCATTGAGCTGTGTCTTCCAGCGGTGGGCGACTTCGGCGGTGATGCCGCCACCGTAGATTATCGGCATCCGGCCGTAAAGCTCGCCAGCTAGTTTCTTGGCCCGGTTCTCGGCTGCGGGGACTGTCTCGTTGATTTCCTGTGCCAGCTTGTCTAGAACTTCAACCATTTCAGCAACGCCGGCTGATTTATCTCCGGTAATGCCCAGCTTCTGCATAAAGGCGAGGATGGGCAGGAGGCTGAAGGCCAGGGCGGCGCGGGGTTGGGCCTGGTAATCAAAAATAAAAAGAGGCACCCCGTTTTCCTTGGCTGTTTCCTTGAGTTTACCGCCGGTGGTGATAGCCAGCTTCCTGGCTCCGGTCTTGAGGGCTTGTCCAAAAGAAGAAAGGGTCTCCTCGGTGTTGCCGGAATAGCTGGAGGCGATGACCAGGGTCCGGTCATCTACAAAGGCAGGCAGTTGATACTGGCGATTGACGATGATGGGCAGCTTGGCCTCATGTGCCACTAGGCTGGCGGCTAGGTCACCACCGATAGCCGAGCCTCCCATGCCCAGCACCACCACCCTGTCAATCCGGGAGTAGTCCTCGGGCAAATCAAAGGCCATCGCCATTTGCCACGCCTGCTGGCATATTCGGGGAACTTCATGGATTCGGGCAAGCATTTCCCCGGGGTCGTAGCGGCTATATAATTTAGGGTCGTCTAAGTTTGTGCTCATAGCTGTACCTCCTTAAACTCCGGCCAGTTTCCCCCCCAGCTCAAGCAGCCGGCTGACTCTGGCCGGGCTATCGCTTTCGGCATAGATACGCAGTAGCGGCTCGGTTCCGGAAAACCTGATGAGCAGCCAGGAGTTGTCGGCCAGGGTAAAGCGGAAGCCGTCAAAGGTATCCTTTTTAGCCACCTTGACCCCGTCAAGGGATTCGGGGGAGTTTTCCTTAAGGCGGCCGGTCATCTGCTGGCGCTCCGGTTCGGGGAACTCAATATCCAGGCGGTCGTAGTAATGAGGCCCCACTTTGCTGTAGAGGTATTCCAGCAACTGCGACGGGGTCATACCTGTCCTGGTCATCAGGTCTAGGAAATAGAGGCCGGATACAAGGGCATCACGCTCGGGCACATGGCCGCGGAAGCCGTAACCGCCACTCTCCTCCCCGCCGACCATGGCGTCCTTATCGAGCATCAGCGGGGCAACATATTTGAAGCCCACCGGTGTCTCATAGACGGGCACATTGAATATCTCACCCAGCCGGTAGAGCATGCTGGTGGTGGTTATTGTCTTTACAATGGCGCCCCGTTCGCCGCGTACCTCCAGAAGATAGAGGGCGAGCAGGGCGAAGACCTGGAGCTGGTTCAAGAAGTTACCCTTTTCATCTATAATGCCGATGCGGTCGGAATCCCCGTCGGTGGCCAGGCCTACGCTTGCCTTTTCCTCCTTAACCAGAGCCTTAAGTTTTGCCAGATTAACGGCGATAGGCTCTGGCTGTTTTATGCCGGGGAAGGTCGGGTTGCGCTCGGCGTTTATCTCTATCAGCTGGATGTTGCCGTTTCTCAGTAGTGCTTTGAAGTAGCCGGCGCCGGCACCGTACATAGAATCGATGGCTATCTTGAGATTGGCTTTCCGTAGTGCTTCAAGGTCGAGGAGACTTTCTATCTGTGCCTGGTAGGGCGGTGCCAGGTCAATATACTCTATAAGCCCTTGTTTTTCCGCCTCCAGTATTGATTGACGCTTTATCTTGCCGGTGGCGATAGTGGCGGCGACATTCCTTTCCAGCTGGTCAATAACCTCGGTGGGGGCACTGGCACCATCCTGAGACTTGTATTTGAAGCCGTTCCACCGGGCGGGGTTGTGACTGGCGGTGATGACTATGGCACCGGCGGTTTTCTTGGCTGGAACGCCGTAGCTGATTACCGGTGTCGGTGTTGCCCTGGTGCAGAGGTGCACCCTGATGCCGTTAGCCGTTACCACCTCGGCTGACGCACGGGCGAAGTCCTCGGAGGCGA
>DAOWDO010000026.1 GCA_030638985.1 Dehalococcoidia bacterium
CGACCACCAGGGCGTCGAACTCGCTCTTGAGCAGCCGGGCAAGCTGCGGGCTTTCGCTGTATATGGCCTCCTCGCTGTCCTCGTCTCTGCCGCGGGCGATGGGCCGGCGCCCCGGCTCCAGGCTGGTGGTGGCGGCGTGGCAGACGACGGCGTAGAGCTCAAGCTCCGGGCTGCCGGTTCTCACCAGGCTGCCCAGCGGCGGCAAGCCGTAAAGCTGGTAGCACTGGGCGGTAAAGCCGGTGGTGCTGGCCTTGATTACTTCGGCTATTTTTTGGTTATTTATAGAACCTCACCCCCTTTGTCCCCCTCTCCTTGGTAAGGAGAGGGGGAGATTGGGGACTAGAAGGGGCTTCGCCCCTTCTTACTTCCCCTTTGCCTTTGGTTTCTTGGGCTTCTTTACGTTTTTTCTGCCTTTAGTGCCCATTTGTTGGCCTCCCGCTTTTGATTTCCTTTATTGTTTCTCTAGCATATGGAGTAAGCCACCAGATTAATACTGCTAAAAAATCCCTATACGTAATCCTGTTAACCCACCAATTAAGGAGCCACCAAGAATAGAAATAATTGTTAATGTAGTAATTATAGCAATAATTATGGGATTGTTTTTTACATACGTATTAACATTTTGTTTGGTAAAAGAGGCAAATTCTTTCCAAGCCTCCGTCATAGCTTTTTCTTTTTTATGGACACCAGAATAAAGACGACTTAAAAAGTAAATAAGCATCCATGCAAAAAATATCCAGCCTAACAGTTCCCATACATAGAAATAAAAGATTACTGGTAGCGCAACAATTAGAAATATTGGCGTTAATTTAAGAGCTAACAAGGAAACTTGAATACCTGATGGTTTTCCCGTAAATAACATCAGGAAAAAACTTACAGGTAGTAATATATAAGGACATATTCCATAGATAATACTGGGAAGCCTTACAAAAGGAATTCCTAATAGTATAACAAAGCAACCCACCATTAAACCCACCTCGTTCGCTTGCTCTTGCTCTTGGCCGAGGTGGTGATTGCTATCTTTTCCTCCGTCAGCGATAGCTCCAGGAGGTGCTGGAAGCTGGTTCGGTCGGCGCCGGTTATTACCGCCTGCTCGTGGGCTTCTGATAGGGCTACCGGGTAGCCGTGCCCGCGGCGGCACTGGTCCAGTATAAGCGTATGCGTCAGCTTGAGTCTATCCTCGTCCAGCGCCACCCACTGCGGGATTTCAACCCTGGCTATCTCGTCCTCTACCCGGAGGTAGAAGAAATGGATACGGTGAGCGCCGTACCTCTTCCGGACTATCGAGGACTGGCTGGCAAATAGCGCCGACCTTTCCCCTTCGCCCAGCAGGCGGGAAAACAGCCCCCGGTCCTGGATGCCGGCCACGGCATCGCAGTCCCTCTGGCCGGGGGCGACTTCAGCACAGTGGCGGTCGCAGTCGGGGACGTCGTGGGGGCAGATGGCTACCCTCAGCGTGTTGATGACGTCGGTGCTGCGGGGGAAGCTGAGGTAGCTGGCCAGCGCCAGCTGCCTGCCTTCGCCGAGCTTTCTCATCTCGTCAAGGCAGCGGAGGAATCCATTTTCCAGTAGCTCCAGGGTAACGAAGTCCGGGTAGTCCTTGCTCACCAGCCCCCAGAGGATGAGGGAGCCGTCTATCAGCGCCAGAGCCGGCATAGCGGGTGGCAGCTCGGCCGCTACCCGAATCAGGTGGCGGCATTCCTCGACGCCGCGCTTGATGCCCAGCAGTGCTCCTTCTACCGGCTGCTCACGCCCGCTGCCCTGGGGCGGTCTCATCACTAGGTCGGTATCATCGGAGTAGAGGCGGGGCAGGCTGGAAAGCATGGCCTCCGGCCGGGTTCCGTAGCTTAAAACGGCGCTGCCGATGTTTATCAGGTAGCACCGGGTTGACTGGTGGCGGTCAATGTCTATGTGGGAGCCGTCGCTGGCGATGACGGTAAAATCATCAGGAGCTGGTGGTGCCTGACAGCGCTGGTCCGGCCTATCAACCGGCCCGGCTACCAGCCAGCTTGTCCTGGCGGCGGCCACTCTCTTTTTCAGGCGCTCAAGGTCGGCAGCCTCACCGCCGAGGACGGACAGGGCACGCTGCAGGTGCTGCTGCCTCTGCTCGCTTCCGTCCCGCAGGCGGCTGGCCATACCCTCGAGCTGGGGGGCAATCTTATCCCAATCTAAAGGCACTGTCCGTTTCTCACCGGGGCTTCCGTTGTCTAGTATAGTTTATTGCCCTGACTGACTCAAGCCGTCCTGAGCGTATCAGGGTGACGTGCTATAATGATGCATCAGGGTTGCCTTATGCTGCCAGTTCTGTTAAGCGTTGTCGTCATTTCTTTTACCGGCGTCATGATGCCCGGCCCCATGTTCGCCGTGACGCTGACCAAGAGCTTTCGCTCTCCCTGGGCCGGGGCCAAGATTGCTCTGGGCCACGCTGTCATTGAAGTACCCCTGATACTGCTCATCTATTTCGGCTTTGCCCGTTTCTTTGAAAACAGCACGGTGCAGCTTGTGCTGAGCATACTCGGCGGCGGCATGGTTATCTGGCTGGGCATCAGCATGTTCCGCGCCCGGACCGAGGTGGTCACCGGGGGCAGGGACCTTCCCTATGGTGCCTTTACCGCCGGTATCCTTACCAGTGGGTTCAACCCCTTCTTCCTGCTGTGGTGGGCCACCCTCGGCAGCTTGCTCGTTATGCGCTTTCTTGAGTTCGGCATAACCGGCCTCTCGGTATTTATTATTGTCCACTGGCTGTGCGACCTGGCCTGGCTCTCCTTTGTTTCCGTTCTGGTCTACAAGACCCACTCACTGTGGGGGCGGGGGGTTCAGGAAATCGTTTTTATCGGCAGCAGCCTGCTTCTGGCCGGGTTTGGCATCTGGTTTATAGTATCGGGCATTCAGGCGGCGGTGTAGGCCTTGGGAGGGTGCAGTTGAAAACTGGAGTCGTCTATAGTCCTATTTATCTTGAGCACGATACCGGCCAGCACCCGGAAAATGCCAGCCGGCTGAAGGCTATCGTCCGGCACCTGCGGGATACCGGCACCTGGCAAAAACTTGTTCCCGTTGCACCCCGTGCGGCCACGGTTGAAGAGCTGTCCCTGGTGCATGATGTGGAGCACATCGGGCGCATCTGGGGGGTGGCGGAGAAGGGTGGCGGCTGGCTGGACGCTGATACAGTGGTCTCGGCTGATTCCTATGAAGCTGCCCTGTATGCTGCCGGCGGTGCCATCGAGGCCACCCGGGCGGTTATCGCCGGTGATGTGGATAACGCCTTTGCTCTGGTCAGGCCGCCGGGTCATCACGCCACCCCGCGGCGGGCGATGGGCTTTTGCCTGTTTAATAATGTTGCCATCGCCGCCAGGTATGCCCTGAAAAACTGCGGGCTTGAGCGCCTGGCCATAATTGATTTTGATGTCCACCACGGTAACGGCACCCAGGATGCTTTCTATAATGAAAGCAAAGTGCTCTACATATCAACCCACCAGTTCCCCCACTACCCGGGTACGGGTGATGTTGACGAGGTCGGTAACGGGGAGGCCGGAGG
Source organism: Dehalococcoidia bacterium (assembly GCA_030638985.1). GTDB lineage: Bacteria > Chloroflexota > Dehalococcoidia > Dehalococcoidales > DAOWLH01 > DAOWLH01. The sequence goes on from DAOWDO010000026.1 coordinate 3,536, forward strand.
CACCACGGTCAATATCCCGCTGCAGGCCGGCTGCGGTGATGATGAGTACCGGCTTGTTTTTAAGGAAATAATAGCCCCTGTGGTCAAGCGGTTTAAACCCCAGTTGATACTGGTCTCTGCTGGCTACGACGGACACTGGATCGACCCCCTGGCCTCGATGCGGCTGACGACCTCTGGCTTTGCCGAGGTGGTAAGCACTATTCGGGAACTGGCTGGTGAGCTGTGCTCCGGCCATCTGCTGCTCTGCCTTGAGGGCGGCTACAATCTTGAGGCGCTATCTTCCTCTGTGGAGGCTACTTTTAATGTGTTGCTGGGCAAGAGCAGTATAGTCGATAGTCTCGGTCCGCCGCGGCGCACCACCGAGCCGCCCGGGATTGACTCGTTGATTGTGCTGTTGCGGAAGAGGCACCGCCTGGCCTAGCTATTACTCTCGTCATGAGGCTCGCAGTGGATGGTGGTGCTGGAGTTGGGCAGCGCGCCTGCAATATCCCGCTCAATACAGTCGCATATCCGGTGGGCTTCCTCCAGGCTGACGCCCCTGTGCATTATGATATGGAGGTTAATGTAGCGCTGGCTGCCGGATTTTCGGGTGTGCAGTTCATGAAAGTCTTTTATGCGGTCGCCGTGCCTGGTGACAGCCGATTTTATAATGCTCTCCTCCTCCTCCGGCAGCCTGACGTCCAGCAGCCCGCCAAAGGATTTTGTCATCAAATTATAGGCCGACTTCAGGATAATGAGGGTCACGGCCAGGGCAATAATGGGGTCAATAACTACCAGTCCGGTGAGGCGTATCACCACCATTCCGACAAGGACTCCGGCGGCAGAAAAGATATCGGCGGTAATGTTGCGGGCAATTCCCTCCAGCGCCGGTGAATCCTGGGCCCGTGATACCTTGAGCAGGTGGCGTGACAGCAGGAAGCTGGCCACCATGGAAACGGCCATCACCCCGATGCCGGCTTCGGTTAGCTCAATTGCCGAACCGGAGATGATGCGGTCAACCGCCGAGTAGATTATCAGCCCGCCGGCGACAAAGATGAGGATGGCCTGGATGAGGGCCGAAATACTCTCTGCCTTGCCGTGCCCGAAGGGGTGCTCGCTATCTGCCGGTCTGGCGGCGACGCTGATGGAGAAGAAGGTGATGCCGACCGCAATCAGGTCGAGGAAGCTATCGGCTGCCTGGGCCAGAATACTGATGCTGCCGGTGACGGCAGCCACGGCAAACTTGATGCCGACCAGGCCGATAACAATACCCAGAGCGAGCCTGGCAGCTCCCTTCTTGGTGGTGAACATAGCCCGTTACCCGTCACTTCTGGATAGGGGGAGCCAGCTTAGAAACCTTTTCCACTCTTTCTTTTCCCAGATTACCAGCAGCGACGGGGCGATGAACAGTGAACTGAAGGTGCCGGCGATGATGCCGATAAGCAGCACCATGGCGAAGTTCTGAATGGTGGCCCCGACAAACAGGAGCAGCGCCAGTACCATAATCATGGTGGTCAGGCTGGTGTTCAAGGAGCGGGTGAGGCTCTCCAGCAGACTTTTATTGACCACCTGCTCAAAGCCGAGTTTTGAACTGGAGAGCAGGTTCTCACGGATGCGATCGAAGATGACCACCGTATTGTTGACGCTGTAACCAATAACAGCCAGAATACCGGTGATAAACATCAGGTTGATTTCCCATCCCAGAATAGCGCCGATGATGGAAAAGATGCCCAGGGCAACAAGTGCATCGTGCACCAGGGCGATTATGGCACAGGTACCGTAGCGGAAGGGCTTGGGCATACGGCGGAAGGCCCAGGTGACATAAAGCAGGATGCCGACGGCGGCAACGGCCACGGCAATAAAGGCTATGTTTGACGTCTGCCGGGCTACTATCGGCTCCACGTTCTCAAAGCCACGCTCGGTTAGCGTACCAAATTCAGCTTCCAGGTCTGTTTCCAGCTGTCCCTTTTCATCGGAGGTCAGCGTGGTGCTGCGAATAAGGAAATCTCCCTCTCCGGTGGTCTGCACGATGGCGTTGGACAGACCCAGGGCGGCAAGTTCCTCTTTCAGTTCGTCGATAGAGACCTGTTGCTCAAAGTTGATGGTTAGTATTGAGCCGCTGCTGAAGTCGATTCCTGCCTTGAGACCAAAGACCGACAGCGAGACGATGCCTATTAGTATCACCACTCCGGAAATAAGGAAAAAGCGGAACCTCTTACCTATCAGGTCAGGCATCATCCCTCCTCAGATAAGGGCTGAACAGATGGGTACGCTGTGCCAGGCGGGTGCCCACGAAGAGGCGGAGAAGGGTTCGGGTAACCACGATGGCGGTGAACATGCTGACGGCAACACCGATAAACAGGGTCACGGCGAAGCCCTTTACCGGTGCCCCGGCGACGACACTGTCCCCCACCCAGAAGAGTATGCCGGTGACTATAAAAGTGGTCACGTTGGAGTCCCTGATGGCTGTCCAGGCGCGGTTGAATCCGGCCTTGGTGGCTGCTCCCAGTGTCCGCCCGGTTTGCAGCTCTTCTTTCATCCGCTCGAAGATGAGCACATTGGCATCCACCGCCATGCCTATGGATAGGACGAAGCCGCCGATACCGGCCAGTGTCAGTGTTACCGATAGTAACTTGAAAATGGCCAATACCAGAACACCGTAGAAAACCAGCGACAAAGAGGCGACCAGCCCGGGCAGGCGGTAGTAGGCCATCATGAACAGCATGATCAGTATGATGCCGATTAACCCGGCCTTGAGGCTCAGGTCTATGAAATCGGCGCCCAGCACCGGGGAGACGGTTTGCTCATAGATGATTTCCAGGGGTACCGGCAGGCGGCCGGCATTGAGCTGCCTGGATAGCTCGGTGGCCTCGTTAAGGCTTAAGCCTGTAATCCAGCCCGAATCGATTATTATATCCTGGACAGTAGGCGCGATGGGAAGGCCGTCCTCTACCAGCAGCGGGTTATCACCTTCAAA
>DAOWDO010000019.1 GCA_030638985.1 Dehalococcoidia bacterium
AACTGGTCGGAAACACCCAAACGCTGGCCGACTGCGGCAATGATGGTATCAAAGCTCATAATAAACTCGCTGCCCTTAACCGGCTCTGGCCGCCGCCGACCGCTGGCATCCATTTCCCCAGGCTCCATGCGGATACACTCAAGCCTTAGCTCATCGTTCTGGCTGGCTACCCTGGATGGCGCCACCAGGAATTTGAACTCTATCCCTTCTTCCATAGCTTCTGTCACTTCCTCCGGGCTGGCTGGCATTTCATCCCTGGTTCGCCGGTAGATAACGGTCACCTGCCTGGCACCGAGACGAAGCGCCGTCCGCGCCGAATCTATGGCTGCATTACCACCACCGATTACAGCTACTCTTTCGCCGGGATGAATACTCTTCCCCAGATTAACATTCCTCAAGAAGGAGATGGAATCCATGAATCTCGGGTGTTCTTCACCTTCAATGCCCACACCCAGGGATTGGTGTGCTCCAATGGCCAGAAAGACGGCGTTATAACCCTGTTTGAAGAGATTTTTCACCAAATGGATTTCGGTGTTGGTTTCTATCCGAACGCCGATGTTTTCTATCTCTCTTATCTCAGCCAGGAGAATATCCTTGGGTAAGCGGTAATCGGGGATGCCAATCCGCATCATGCCACCCGGTTCGGGCAGTGCCTCAAACACGTTAACCGAGTGACCCAGCCTGGCCAGGTAGTATGCGGCGGTAAGCCCGGCCGGGCCTGAGCCGACGACGGCCACCTTTTTACCGGTAGCAGCAGCAACTTTGGTCTTTGGCTCCGTTAGCCCGGAACCATGCTCGGCGGCATAGCGCTTGAGTTCCCGGATAGCAATAGCCTCATCCAGTTGAGCCCGCCGGCACCTGGCCTCGCACGGGTGGTAACAAACCAGGCCGCAGACAGCCGGGAAGGGTATCTTCTCACGGACAACGGCCAGTGCCTCCGCCGGCCTGCCAGCGGCAATGAAGCGGATATAGCGGGGGACGTCTATCCCCGCCGGGCAGATATGGCTGCAGGGAGCGGTGACCAGTCCCTTGCATACGGCCGCCCGACAGTGACCCCTGGTGATATGCTCTTCATACTCCTCGCCGAAGTATTTAAGGGTGGTCTGCACCGGGTTGGGAGCTGTCTGTCCCAGGCCGCAGAGCGAGCCGGCCTTGATTGACCGGCCCAGCTCCATAAGCAGGTTCATGTCTTCAGGCCGGCCTTTGCCGCTGGTGATGTCCTCCAGTATAGCCAGCATCTGCTCTGTACCCAGACGGCAGGGAACACACTTGCCACAGGACTCAGACCGAGTGAAGGAGAGAAAATAGCGAGCGATGTCAACCATACAGGTATCCTCGTCCATCACCACCATTCCCCCGGAGCCCATGATGGAACCCGCCCGGGTCAGAGATTCGTAATCAACCGGCAGGTCCAGCATGCTTGCCGGCAAACAGCCACCGGATGGGCCACCTGTTTGAACCGCCTTGAAACGCTTGCCTCCGGGGATGCCGCCGCCGATGTCATAGATGATCTCCTGAAGTGAGGTGCCCATCGGCACCTCGATAAGACCGGTGCGCTCTATCCTGCCGGCGAGGGCAAAAGTCTTTGTCCCTTTGCTCTTCCCGGTACCATAGCCAGCAAACCAGCCGGCACCTCTTTGCAGGATAGCCGGCACATTTGCCAATGTCTCCACATTATTGATATTGGTCGGCCTGCCCCACAGCCCGGCCTGAGCCGGAAATGGCGGGCGCGGCTTGGGTAAACCACGCTTGCCTTCGATAGAAGCCATAAGCGCCGTTTCCTCGCCACAGACGAAAGCCCCGGCTCCCCGCTTTATCTTTATATTAAAGTTGAAGCCGGAACCCAGGATATCCTCGCCCAGCAGGCCGCAGTCTGCCATCTGCTCAAGGGCCAGCTCCAGTCTCTTAATGGCCAGGGGATACTCAATTCTAATGTATATATAGCCTTCGGTGGCACCGATGGCGTGGGCACCTATCAGCATCCCTTCCAGGACGGTGTGCGGGTCGCTCTCCAGAAGTAATCTGTTCATAAAGGCACCGGGGTCACCCTCGTCGGCGTTGCAGATGAGATATTTCGTTTTGCCCGGAGCCTTACGGCAGAGCTCCCACTTGACGCCGGTAGGAAATCCGGCGCCGCCACGGCCTCGCAGCCCGGACTTCTTTATCTCGGCAATCACCTCTTCAGGTGTCATGGAGATGGCCTTGACCAGGCCGCTGTAACCATCGCCGGCGATATAGTGGTTTATATCCTCAGGGTCAACAAGGCCGCAGTTGCGCAGGGCTATCCGTACCTGTGGTTTGAGCATCGGTATATCAAAAAGCCCGGGGATGCCGGTGATGCCGCCACTGCCCGTAGTGCCCAGCGCCAGGTCGGCATACGGTTTATCGTCAATAATATGTGATTCTATAAGCTTGGGCACGATTTCCGGCGTGACACCGCCATAGAAGACACCGGGTCTACCTGGTTTAACGATGGTCACCAGCGGTTCGGCATAACACAGCCCGATACAGCCGACCCTGGTGATTATTGCTTCAATGCTTTGCCGTTCCAGCTCTGAATTGATGGCCTTAAGCACGGCATCTGCCCCGGCTGCCCGGCCACAGCTGGCCGTACCGATAAGAATCCGAGGCCTGTCACTGCCCTCCAGTGCCTCCCGCTCCGCTTTCGCCTTTTTGTGAATCTCTGCAAAGGTCACTGGCTCTCTCGCTGTCTAATCTTCTGGCTCGTCCAGAATCTGGCTTATCTTGCCGGTTGTTAATCTTCCATATACCCTGTCATTGATGACCATGACCGGGGCCAGGGCACACGAGCCGAAGCAGGCGATTGTTTCCAGGGTATATTCGCCGTCGGCGGTGGTCCCCCCCGGCTTTATACCCAGACGCTTCTCCAGCTCTCTCAGGATGCGAGCTCCGCCCCGCACGTGGCAGGCGGTGCCGCGGCATACCCTGATTATCCTTTTACCGGTGGGAGCGAGCCGGAAGTGGGCATAGAAGGTGGCCACCGAATAGACGGTGCTGTTGGCTATCCCGAGGAATCGGGCCACCTCATCCATGGCCTCTTCGGGAAGATAGCCGAACCGCTGCTGAACTGCCTCCAATATGGGCAGTAAACTGCCCATATCAGCGCTATAAGCCGGCAGTATTTTGCCAAGCTGCTCTCTGGACTTGTTTGTCACCGGCACCAACGTTAGTCGTATCGTATTTCGGCAGGAAATCATTGATTATAGTCCATTTACCACTCGTGGTTCAAGTTGTTTTCGTTTGCCCTTAAAGCTGGCGGTGTGCTATATTATCACCGGCAGACTGAAGCCTTTGGATTGATTTAATTGACTACTGAGGACAAGCTGGACAAGCTGGCCCGTCTCAAGAAGCAGGCGGGGGCCGGTGGTGGCCAAGAGCGTATTGCACAGCAACAGGCCCGGGGGAAACTGACCGCCCGAGAAAGGATTTCTCTTCTCCTTGACCCCGGTAGCTTTGGTGAGCTGGGTAGCTTTGCCAGCCATCGGGTCACCGATTTCGGGCTGGCCGAACAACAATATCCGGGCGATGCCGTGGTCACCGGCAGCGGCAAAATAGACGGCCGTCCCGTTTTTATCTATGCCCAGGACTTCACCGTCTTCGGCGGCTCAATCTCCGAGGTGGTCGGCCAGAAGGTCGGCCGGCTGCACCAGCTGGCCCTGGACACCGGCGTCC
>DAOWDO010000093.1 GCA_030638985.1 Dehalococcoidia bacterium
CCATTGTCCAGTCACTGACGGCGGTCTCCAGTATGGAGAAGATGGCCCCTCGTACCAGCTCCGTGGCCGGGCGGGTCTTGCTCCCCTTGGGGGTCTTAAGGATGGTTCCCTTGGCCTGGCCGGCAATAACTCTCATCTTGAGCTTCCCTGACAATGATACACCGGGTAGATCGGCGGCAGCGGTTTCTATAGCCCCCTTTTCTCTATCCAGACCCGCAGTCTGGCGGCGGCGTCGCCGACCAGCGGCTGACCGTGTCCAAAGCACAGGGTATCAAAGTCCAATTGGGCCAGCCGTTTTACGGAGTCAATTGCCTGAGACAGGTTGATGGCAATACTCTTTGGTGGCAGCCGCAGCTCTCCGAACCGTTTGTTCAGTGCATCGCCCACGATTAGCAGCTTCCTCTCGGCTGAGTAAAGGCTGATGCTGCCCGGGGTATGTCCCGGCGTGGCGATAACCCTGAGGCCTCCAATGGGGGGGAGGACTTCATCCCCGGCCAAGGGTATGTCAACCTCGCCCGGTCTGGCGTAGTCCAGAGGCCACAAGAAGGATACCAGTGGCAGGTGCAGCAGCTTGAGCAGGTATCGGCGGTAGGGCAAACCCTGCTCGTTACCGCTTAAATCCGCCATGCCAGCGGCAACCTTGGCGGGAGCAGTCCGCTTAAGCTCGGCCAGGCTGCCGACGTGGTCGCTGTGGTTGTGGGTGATGATGATGAGCTCTAGCTCCTCCATAGAGCGGCCCAGGCACCTGATGTACCTGGCTATTTGCCAGGAGCTGCCGCGAAAGCCGGTGTCAATCAGGGTCAGCCTGTCTTCTACAATCAGTATCATGTTGGCCATCTTGGCCGTTATCTGGTGGACACCGGGGATCACTTCCATAGTTTCTCAGGATACCTGACTTGGAGGTCGGGGTCAATTTTACAAAAAAAATGCCGGAAAGGGCTTGACAAGGCCCGTGGGATGTGATATAAATCAGAGAAGAAATGTACACTTTTCTGCTCATTTATACTGGAAGAGGACATGCTGGAAGCCATTTCGATAACTGAAGCCAGGAAGGATTTTCTGCCCCTTATTGACCGGGTAGAGGATGAGCTGTACCGGTTTATGGTTACCAGGCATGGCAAGCCGGTGGCTGTCGTGCTCAGCTACGACGAGTACTCCCGGATGGTGGAGACACTGAAGCTGGCCGGTGATAGCCGGTTGGCCCGAGAGATAGACCACGGGGCTGCGGAAGCTGATCAGGGCCGGCTTATCGAATTTGTGAATACTGGTGACAATGGTGAATAGAATCTTTTTGAGCAGCCGGGCTTACTCCGGCCTTTGCCATCTGGCACCGAGGGAGCGCCTGATTGTTAGAAAGGCGTTGCATCAGCTTCGGCAAAATCCGGGAGCAGGTCTTAGGCTGTGGGGCCGGGATGGCCTGTACCTCTATGAAACGGGTACCGAGGCCAAAATCATCTACAGGCTGGCCCCGGGTCAGGTTCAGGTGCTGGGTATCAAGGTGGCTAAGGAGTACCGGGCGCCATCAAGGAAAAAGATTTCAGCCATTGTTCTGGCCGCCGGCAAAACCAGCTATGCGGACAGTCAGCCGGTATCCTATTTAGCCGAAGCCCTGCTGTCTGCCGGCATTGACGACCTGGTTGTGGTTCTCGGTTCTAACGCTGAGCAGGCTAAAAAGGCATTATGCAGCAAGGATGTCAAGATTGTCGTTAATCCGGATTATGAGCACGGGTTGAGCAAGTCTCTCAGGTACGGTCTGAAGATGGTATCCCGGGATAGTTCGGCGGTACTGCTCACCCTGGGCAATCGTCCCTTTATTACAGCCAAGATGGTGGGTAAGCTGGTAAAGGCTTATGAGGAGAAAAAGGCCTCGGTTGTTGTCCCCATCTACTCCCAGATGAGGGGACACCCCGTTGTCTTTGATACGGTGCTTGTGCCGGAGTTACTGCGGGCAAGGGGAAATGCCGGTGGCCGGAGTGTCCTCTGGCATCACAGCCGGGAATTGAGACAGGTCGAGATGGAAGACGCCGGGATCCTTGAAAAGATTTGGGAGAATTGATGACAGCCTTGGTGGTTAAATAAAGAGTTGACATATTAGTGTGGTAGGCTCTGCCGGGGGAAACCAGGGTGCTGGGGTCTGACATAGCCAACAGCTTAAATGATAATCTCCCCCTCCCGTGTGCGGAGCCCTGGGTGTAATCGGGCTAGCGGCAGAGCCTACCAAATTGAATATGAAGTTACCGGATTATACAAAAGAATTCTAAGTTTGACCAGTTTAAACGGCCCGTTTTTGTAAACCTATGATAAAGATACCCCCCTGCTGCCAGCCGGGCTTTTAATCATTGTTCCCTGGTTAGTTGTTAAACGGAAGGGATGCCCGTTGGCGTGGCGGTGGAGTTCAGTGTCCGCTTCGCCCTGTGCCGATGTCGCTGTGGGCAAGGGCTGGTTTTGAGGTGGGGGGCTCAGAGTTGATGGCTGCCCGTTGCCCGAGACAGCTGCCCGGGTTGATATTACCACCGAGGTCTTGTTGCGGGCCATGACCCGGTTGTAATACACTGCTGCTATTGATACTGATATGGTCGGCAGGAAATAGACTAGCTGGATGAGCTAGTCTATAATAAACGGTACTGATCAGGTTATGGGTCTGAGGTTTTTTAAGTGAGGTGGTTTAAGCGGCTAAGACCGGGATGGGGCTTGCTGTCTATTGTTGTCTTCCTGGCGCTGTGGGAACTGCTGGCCCGCTTGAATCTGACACCGGGGCAGATCTTGTTCCCATCCTTTTCCGAGGTTGTGGAGGAGCTCTACACACTGGCCGCCAATGGTGTACTCGGTGAGCACTTCTGGGCCAGCCTGGTTAGGGTTATGGCTGGTCTAACGGCTGGCTCTCTGGCCGGTATAATGGTCGGTGTGATGATGGGCTGGAGAGATACCATGGACAAGGCGCTCAATCCCATTATCAGTATGCTTTATCCCATCCCGCCCCTGGGCTGGCTGCCCCTGTTGATGCTGTGGGTGGGCTTTAATGAAGCGCTGCCCATTACCATAATATTCATTGCCTCCTTTTTCCCGGTTCTCTATAACACCATTACCGGCATCAAGGGCGTAGACAAAGATTATATCCGGGTGGCCAGGACGCTGGGTGCTTCGGATATCAAGATTCTGGCTACGGTGGTTATGCCCCTGGCGCTGCCCAATATCTTTACCGGTCTCCGGCTCAATGCCGGCATGGCCTGGCGGGTGCTGATCGCCGCCGAGATGATAGCCATCCCCACCGGCATCGGTGCCCTGATGATGCAGTCCATGAGCCTGATCCGCATTGACATAATTATCGTCTGCCTGATAGTATTGGCAGTTGCGACCTTCTCGTTTGACAGGTTCTTCGGCTTTTTAGAGCGGAGGGTAACCGCCAGGTGGAGATGAGATGCCCCATATAGAAATCAAGAATATCGGCAAGCATATCTGCCGGGATGTCAACCTGGAGATATTTGACCGCGAGTTATTAGTGCTTTTGGGGCCCAGTGGTGCCGGCAAGACGACACTTTTAAATGTCATCAGCGGCCTCACCGATTATCAGGGCTCGGTCGTTTTTGACGGCGTGCCCATTGACCGGGTTGCCGCCAGCAAGAGAGGGATTGGCTACCTGTTTCAGCACCTGGTCCTCTTTCCTCATCTTGATGTGGTTGCCAATATCGCCTATGGCTTGAAGGCCCGGAAGTTGCCCGAAAGCCAGATAGAAGCCCGGGTGGGGGAACTGCTCAAGCTTACCCGGATATCCCACCTGTCATCGCGTTACCCGAAACAGCTAAGCGGCGGCGAAAAGCAGCGGGTGGCTCTGGCCCGGGCGCTGGCCCATTGGCCCAAAGTGCTGCTTCTGGACGAGCCATTGAGCAGTCTGGACTTGCAGACGACCAAGTACCTCCGAACCGAGCTGAAACAGCTCCAGAAGGAGCTGGGTATCACCACCATATATGTCACCCACGACCTGGATGAAGCCGGGGAGATTGCCGACAGGATTGCCATAATCAGTGATGGATCTATAGAACAGGTGGCCCAGCCCGATGAGGTCTTTTTCTATCCCAAAAACAAGGCCGTTTCCGATTTTATCGGTGCTCCCAACATCCTGACTTGTGACTATTGTCGCGAGCTGGAGCACGGGGTTGTTGAAGCCAACTGTGGCGGGCTGCCCATAATCGTCGCTCACGAGGGCAACTCGGTGGAGAGGATTGCTCTGCTCCCCCGTGACATATATGTTTCTGATAGCTGGCCCCCTGGTCCCGGGGTGAACCGCTTCAGCGGCACAATTAATGATATCCAGTATGTTGATGACTCTGTCCGGATCGGGGTTGAAGTCGGCCAGAACAAGCTGGTGGCCGAGGTGCCCCACCACGTCTTCAATGAGATGAGTTTGGTGGTGGGCAAGGAGGTCTACCTGATACTGAAGCTGAGAAGAATCAAAGCCTATGATTGTCGCTGTGATCACAGCCGCCAGTGAGAAAATTACCTTCCAGTTGACCGGGTAGAAATTCGGTGGTCACCGTAAAGGGCCTCGATAAGGCACAATAGAACATTTTCTGGTGCCAGCTGGCCTGCATCACCGAAGGCGCCATGTTTAATCAGATAGAGGGCATCAGGCTGCTCAGTATGAAGAAACAGGGGGAAGAATGCCACTAAATGAACTGACAGTATTGATCAGGGGAGCGGGAGAGCTGGCCAGTGCTGTGGCTTACCGGCTGCATCAGAGCCATTTCAGGCTGCTGCTGACCGAGGTAGCTCAGCCCCAGGCGGTGCGGCGGGAGCTGGCCTTCTGTGAGGCCGTTTATGATGGCGAGAAGGAGGTTGAGGGGGTGGTGGCCAGGCTTATCTCATCTCCGGATGAAATGGCTCCTGTCTGGGGGGAGGGCAAGCTGCCTGTTATAGTTGACCCGGAGGCTAAAATCAAGGACGTACTTAAGCCGGACGTCCTGCTTGACGCCATAATCGCCAAAAAGAACCTGGGCACCAGGATGACCGATGCCCCGTTGGTCATCGGTCTGGGCATCGGCTTTCGGGCGGGACGGGATGTTCACGCCGTAATTGAGACCAACCGCGGCCACAACCTGGGCCGTGTTATACTTGAGGGAGAGGCTGAGCCTGATACCGGGGTTCCCGGGATTATTGCCGGCTTTTCCTGGGAGCGTGTCTTCCGCGCACCAAAAGCCGGCCGTTTCACCGTCAGCAAGAAGATAGGCGATATGGTCTCTGCCGGCGATGTCGTTGCCCATGTTGACGATGAGCCGGTAAAGGCCAATATCGGCGGCATCATCCGGGGGTTGCTCCGGGACGGCACCCAGGTGTATCAGGGAATGAAGGCCGGAGATGTTGACCCCAGGGGGGAAAAAGAGTACTGCTATACGATATCTGATAAGGGCCGTGCTATCGCCGGTGGTGTTCTGGAGGCAATCCTTTCCCGCTTCAATGTATAGGAGTGCAAAGAAATGGCAACCATGAACCTGCAAGATATTAAGAAGATAAACCACCTGTGGCACCAGGTTTATCCCTATTTGGCAGCCCATATTATGGAGCACTACCGCTGTGATTCTGGAACGGTGCTGGAGCTGGGCCCCTTTTCCGGCGGCATCTCCCGGGAGCTGGCCAGGTCCTATCCCCAGCTGGACATCATCATCGCCGCCGAGCAGCCAGAGGTAGCTGAATATTTAGAACAGGAAGTTGAAGATGCTGGCCTCGGCCGCAGCATAAAGGTAGAGCAAACCGACTTAAACCATCTTGGCTTTGCTGACTCTCGGTTTGACCTGATAGCATTCCGGGGAGCCTTCTTTTTCCTAGAAGACGGGCTGCTTCAGGAAATCTTCCGGGTGCTTGCGCCCGGTGGCCTGGCCTTTGTCGGCGGTGGCTATGGCAAAAATGCGCCGCCGCAGCTGGTAGATAATGTGCACGACGAATCCCAGGTGCTGAACAAGAGGCTGGGCCGAAAGTGGGTCACCACAGAGGAGCTGGGGGCAATGCTTGCAAGGACAGGGCTTTCTGAAAACTGCCGGATTGAGGAAGAGGGCGGCATTTGGCTCATTATCCGAAAGTGACAGCCGTTGGGCTTGCTCAGGCTTTTGCCATCCGGCGGGGCGAGGTTATTAGTATTGTCGGTGGCGGCGGCAAGAGCAGCCTGATGATGGCGCTGTCACGGGAGCTCGCTTCTGGTGGTGAAATTGTCATTACCACCACCACCACCAGGATTCTTGACCGACAGGCTCCCGGTAGCTCGCTCATCGTAGAAAAGGACGAAGAGAAGCTGGTGGCCCGGCTCCTTGAGGAGCTGCGCCATCATCATCACATTACCCTGGTTAGCGAAAGTTTGTCGCCGGAAGGTAAGCTGATCGGGGTCAGTCCGGAGCTGGTTGACCGTCTTACCGGGCTTGAGCAGGTAGACTACATCATCGTTGAGGCAGACGGGGCCGCCGGGAGGCCCCTCAAGGCGCCCAACGCAACCGAACCGGTGATTCCCAAAAGCACCTCTCTGGTGGTTGCGGTGGTCGGCATGGATGTCCTGGGCTCAAGGCTGACCGAGGAAAGTGTCTTCCGGCCGGAGATAGCCTCCCGGTTGACCGGGCTTCCCATCGGTGGCATAATCTCGGCAGATGCCATAGCAACCCTGATAACGCACCCACGGGGTATAATCAAGGGCAGTCCGCCCCTGGCCAGAATCATCCCCCTGGTCAACAAGGTGGACCCGGCCAAGAGTTATCAGGAAGCTGAAAACCTGGCCGCCAGGATTATGGAGAAAGGGCATCCTCAGGTAGAGAGGGTAGTCCTGGGGCAGGTGCAATCATCTAATCCGGTGGTGAAGGTGGTCACATCCGGCAAATAGAAGGAGTTTAAGATGCAGAGTGATATTTACAAAGAGGTAGTCAGGGTCAAGGAAACCCAGCAGGAGGCGGCTCTGGTTACCGTCATAGCGGCCAGCGGCTCAACCCCCAGGGAAGAGGGAGCCAAGATGCTGGTTAGAGCCGATGGTAGCATCTTCGGTACCATTGGTGGCGGCAATATAGAAAGGCAGGTTATCGAAGAGGCTGCGGAGGTAATAAGGCAGGGTAAGCCGAAGCGCCTGTGCTACCGTCTCAAGGCCGGCCATGAACTGGGTATGATCTGTGGCGGGGATGTCGAGGTCTTTATCGAGCCGATATTCTCTGAACCTACCATGTTCATCTTTGGTGGTGGCCACATCGCCCTTCCCCTGGTCGGGATGGCCGGGATAGCGGGCTTCAAGATAGTAGTCATTGATGACCGCCCCGAGTTTTCCACCAAGGAGCGGTTCCCGGAAGCCGAGGCGACCATAACCGAGGACTTCTCCAAAGCCTTTTCCAGGGTGAAAGTGGGTAAATCGAGCTATATTGTCATTGTCACCCATGGTCACAAAGGGGATGAAAAGGTTCTGGAGGGGGCTCTGGCTACTGAAGCGAAATATATCGGCATGATTGGCAGCCGGGCCAAAAATAAAGCCGTCTTTTCGCACCTGCTGGCAAAGGGGTTTTCGCAGGAACTTTTAGACACGGTCCATGCCCCTATCGGCCTGAAGATAGGCGGGCAGACGCCGGAAGAGATTGCCGTCAGTATTCTGGCCGAGGTGGTACAGGTAAGAAGGGCTGGCTAGGTGGCTCTTCGTGGAGGGGCAGGCTGGCCATCTCCGGTAAATGTTTTGGTTTTATAACCCTCCCCCATAATAATCACAAATATTGACAATGCAATCGTTCTAGGATAAATTGTAGGGAGCACGTAGCGAAAATGCATGAAAGAATGCAGTGGCGAAGAAGCTGTTCGGTTTTTTAAATAACTCAAGGCACATGGGAGGAAGGAACAGTATATGACACCGTTGAATAACTGGCAGGATGCGTATTCTAAACTGGAGGAGTATATCAAAAATAACTCCAGTATCAGGATAGAGCCAAATATTGTTGCCATACCTGGAGATGTCAGGCCCGAGTTCTACCGGTTATTTGACACGGTCCGCGTGGCCTTTCTGAGGGAAAATTTTCCGGGCTTGCTGGCTGAAGCCGAGGATCTCAGCAAGAACTATAGTGCGGTCAGCCAGGAGGTAACCGATTCTGTTGCGGTTACCGATATCAAACTGACGGGTAGTCTTACCTGGTTCCTTAGCGACCCGACGAATGGCCTGATGAGGTCATTATTCGATAACTTGTTCGGTCTGGTTAAAGGTAAGATAGACCACGTTGCCTTCGAACAGTTGAGCCTGAAAAATATCAGGGATTCCTTCAGTAAGATGTTTAAATCCGGGTATGAGAAGTGGGTCATTTTTTCTTTGCTGAAAATGCTGGCACCAGACAAGCTCTACGCAACTGACCATACCGATAAACGCATGGACGCACAGGTGACTGAGGCAGATAGCGTGCCCGGCTTGCATGAAGACACGGTGCCCCTTCCATTGGAGACACAGTCTTTACAACTGGGACATAGTGGCGACATTGCTTTCACCGTCCCGGATTTTATAGCCCACTCGACAAAAATGAACCGGTTATTTTCAATCAGGTCGGAGATTGTAGATGCCTATTGGAGGGCGAAGTCGGTCAGCGAAAAGCAGGAATGGCTTCGGCTTCGGGCCGTAGCTGACCACTATCTACCAATAATGCGGTGGCCTGATATAGTTGTCCACACTGCCGACCAGTTGGATGACCTTGTTTTAGTGGCTGACTTTGGTCGTTTCTGCCGGCCGGACGTGATTATAGAGTGCATGGAGCAGGAAGGCTGGTATCAACAGGAGGGGCTGGAGAAGGTCAAATACTTCGGAGATTTCCTTAAGCCAAGACTGGGTACTTTTGTGGTTTCCCGGGTGCCTGTGCCTGAAGAGGCCTTCAAAGAGATTGAGCCGCAGCCGGTAGTCGCTGAAGTGCCAGCACCGGAAGAGAAACCCCCGGAAACAGCTGCTGGAGAAGCACTACCGGCAGAAGAAGCTATAGCCGAGCCGCTGAATATCCGTATTTTAGAAGTCGGCTATGACCAGTCCCTGCTGGCACCCATCATTGAAGCGTTCTTGCCGCCGGAGCAGAAAGCCGAAGAA
>DAOWDO010000015.1 GCA_030638985.1 Dehalococcoidia bacterium
GCAAGAGCTCACCAGCGGCCGGGTGACCGGCCGGCTGGGTAAACCCCATCTGGAGCAAGGCCAAATAGAGGGACTTAAGGACGCCCGGCCTGTCCCCGGGTTGGCC
Organism: Dehalococcoidia bacterium; assembly: GCA_030638985.1. Classification (GTDB taxonomy): domain Bacteria; phylum Chloroflexota; class Dehalococcoidia; order Dehalococcoidales; family DAOWLH01; genus DAOWLH01. The sequence continues at coordinate 107 of DAOWDO010000015.1, forward strand.
GCATGACCCTGGTGGTAACATCAGGGCTAGATAGATGGTCACCGCTCTGGCTTGTTCAGGGTACAGAACTCGGCTTACAGGTTTACTTGGCCTGTCTTATTTTCCAGTGGCCGGATTAATAGTTTTAAAAATTTTTTGCCCCCCTTATATCGGCATGGAGTAAATGGCTAAAAATAGCCAAATAAAGGAGGGCCGTAGAGCTTGGGCAGGCCTGGCAATGGTATGCCAGCAGCCCTCAGCGGGTTTGCCCCTGGCAGGTTAACGGTATTATATTTTGATATAGATGCCTGCTTTTAATCCGCTAGCCCGTGAGTTCGTTGCTTTCTGCGTTAACCGCTGTGGTGACCAGTGGCCAGCCCTGTATGACGAGATGTGTTGGGTGGCCGGGCACAGGCTGTTCCACGATATGGGTTACCGGGAGTTAAACCGGGTGGGGCTATCCCTTGGCCTGAACGATATCGAAAACACCCTTCAAATGGTGGATAACGTTACTGCCCAGCGGCGGGACCATACGCAAGTCAAATAGTAACCCGGTCTTATGGTGCTGGCCTTACCCTGGTTCTCCTTTGGCTACCATCAATTATCTCAGTCCTTTCTTTATTAGCGGATAGCTGATAAACTTTTACTACGGAATATCTAAGGAGCAAATGATGTTGACAAGAAAAAACCTGTGGCTAGTGACCCTGCTATCGGTGGTAGTGCTTCTCGTCTCCTTCGGTTTTGGCTATGGGCTGGGTCTCAGGGCAGGCCCCTCTGACCCGGCTTTTGCCAGCATCGAGCAGGTCTGGAACATTATCCTAGCGGATTATGTTGAGAAGGACAGGATTGATATTGACCAGTTGAGCCAGGCGGCCATAGAGGGCATGGTGGAGCTTCTGGACGACCCGTACACCAGCTTTCTGGAATCGGAAGCCTTCCAGCTAAGTTTTGGCGACCTGGAGGGGAAATATGAGGGCATCGGTGCCGAGGTGGCCATAAGGGGTGAGCAGTTGACGGTTATCGTCCCCTTTGCCAATTCACCGGCGGCCGAGGCCGGTGTTCGGGCCGGTGATGTCATCGTGGAGATAGATGGTGAGCCTACCGAGGGCTTGGGCCTGATGGAGGCGGTGACCAGGGTTCGCGGGCCTGAGGGAACCCAGGTCAGGCTGTTGATTCTTCATCCGGGCGAGACCGAGCCGGTGGAGATAGTGGTTGTCCGGGGTGAGATTCCAATCTCCAGTGTCTTTTTTGAAATGAGAGGTGATATTGCCTATATCAGTATCGATCAGTTTACCGAAAAGACCAATGAAGAGTTGACGCCGGTGCTGGAAGCCATAGCTGCCGAGGCAGCAACCGGCATTATCCTCGACCTGCGCGGCAACCCCGGGGGTCAATTGAATGCGGTGGTTGATGTCGCCAGCCGTTTTCTGGAAGAAGGGTTGGTGGTGGTCAGTATTCGTGACAACAAGGGGAATGAAGAGGTTATCAGGGCTGGTCATCAACCGTCAACTACCGACCTGCCCGTGGTGGTGCTGGTTGACGGCTTTAGCGCCAGTGGCAGCGAGGTGCTGGCTGGAGCCTTCCAGGATCACGGCAGAGCTGCCATAGTCGGTGCCACCACCTTCGGCAAGGGCAGTGTCAATCTCATGTACGAGCTTGCCGATGGGTCTGGATTGTACATAACCGCCGCCCGCTGGCTGACACCTGATGGCAATCTAATAGAGGGTGAGGGTATAGTCCCCGATGTCCCGTTGGCACTGAGTGGCGAAGATACCATCCAGTGGGCGATAGACTGTCTGCACGGTAAAAAAGTAGCATATTTTGGTCTTATCTTCTAAATGATGGTATAATTAATGCGAATTACTTTCGGGAGGTAAAAGCTGGTGAAAATTGTTAGCCTGTGTGGTAACGATGGGTGCTGTCCGGTGGTCAAGATAGATGATGACCATGTGGAAATTGGCGAAAAGGACAACCTCTGCGTTCTGAAGAAGAGTGAGTGGGAAGAACTGAAGAGGAAGGTCTTGAACAGAGAGCTATAATTGCATCTTGTTCATCTGACCATTCAGCAGGGCGGGGCTTAAGGCTCCGCCCTTTCCTGTTTAGCCCGGGCTGTCAGTTGACCCCCCTGTCGGTGATAGCCTATAATCCGTAGACAATCCAAACCTCTCCCGATTGAGTCATGAGCGCCATACAACAGCTTGAAGAACTGAAGACAAAAGCACTGGCTGAGCTTGATGACTTCACCGACGTCAAGCGGCTTTGGTCCTGGAGAGTGCGCTATCTGGGAAAGAAGAGCCGGCTAACCGATATTCTGCGCGGACTGGCCGGCCTGTCCCTTGAGGAGAAAAAAGTGGTCGGCGCTGCCGCCAATAAGCTCAAGGTAACACTGGAGGACGCCTTTAAGCAACGGGAGCAGGCGCTTCGGGACAGGCAAGTGGTTGCCTCTGCTGAAGAAGAGGTGGTTGACATCTCTCTGCCGGGTCGTTTTCAGCCGGTGGGACGGCTGCACCCGGTAACACAGGTGACCAGCGAAATTAATGATATATTCATCTCGATGGGCTTCCAGGTGGTGGAGGGGCCGGAGGTGGAGTGGGACTACTACAACTTTGAAGCGCTGAACATTCCCAAGGAGCACCCGGCCAGGGATACCATGGCCACCCTCTGGGTGGACCATGAGGCCGAGGGCGGTGAGCGGCCGATGCTGCTGCGCACCCACACCTCTCCCATGCAGATCAGGGTCATGGAGAAGACGCCGCCGCCGCTGAGGATAGTGGTGCCGGGCAAGGTATATCGCTATGAAGCCACCGATGCCACCCACATCCCCATGTTCTATCAGATTGAAGGGCTGGCGGTGGACAGGGGCATTACCATGGCCGACCTCAAGGGCACCCTCTACGAGTTCGCCCGCCGTTTCTTCGGTGAAGATAGAAGAGTTCGTTTTCGCTGTGACTACTTCCCTTTTGTGGAACCTGGCATGGAGGTAGCGATTGGATGTTCGGTTTGCGATGGAGTCGGCTGCCGGCTGTGTGGACACAGCGGCTGGATTGAAACAGTAGGCGCCGGGATGGTCCATCCCGGTGTTTTGGCACGAGTTGGCATCGATCCC
>DAOWDO010000008.1 GCA_030638985.1 Dehalococcoidia bacterium
AAGGGGTCCAGTATGATGCCGCCGCCAACGGTTTCGGCGGGCGATTGCCGCCTCAGGATAAAGTGCTCCCCGATAAAAGCGGCCACGTCCTGCTCAAAATGGATCTGGGCAAGGACCGGCTCCGGTGACCGGGTGGCCTTTTTCTCGAGGAGTGTTAACCTGGCTAACAGCTCCCTTGTTTCCAGATAGACCACCAGTTCGCTGTTTCTCTTTAAGGGGGTTTCCAGCTGTGGCACCGGCCTTACTTCAACGTCAACTATGCGGGCCGTTCTGGCCGTATCCGCCAGCACGATGTCGCCCCGCTTCAGGCTATCTTTTTTAATGCCGGTCAGGTTGAGGGCCACCCTGCTACCCGGCCGGGCTCTGTCCACCATCTGCTTGTAGCTCTCGATGGCACGGATGTGGGCTGACAGTCCGCAGGGAGAGATGGATACGTCATCACCGGTAGAGAGGTGGCCGTGGCTCAGAGTTCCGGTAACGACGACGCCGCTCCCCTTCATGGTGAAGACGCGGTCTATGGGCAACCGCGGCTTGCCGATGTCCTCTCTGGGAACAATTTTAGCCACCAGCCGGGCAATGGCCTGCTTCAACTCCGGCAGTCCGGCGCCGGTTTTACTGCTGGCCCTTACTATGGGAGCTCCAGCCAGGCTGGTCTGGGCCAGCCTTTCGTTGATATCTCTTTCTACCAGCTCCAGCCATTCGGCGTCGTCGGTCAGGTCGACCTTGGTCAGTGCCACCAGGCTGTGCTTGACACCGAGCAGGTCCAGTATCTGTACGTGCTCCTCGGTCTGTGGCATCCAGCCGTCATCGGCGGCGACAACCAGCAGGGCAGCGTCAATGCCAGAAAGCCCGGGAACCACATTGCGGACAAAGTGTTTGTGACCCGGGACATCAACAAAGCCGACGGTTTCCCCGGAGTCTAGCTGCATCCAGGCAAAACCCAGGTCTATGGTCATGCCCCGTCTTTTTTCTTCGGGTAACCTGTCCGGGTCTATGGAGGTCAGCGCCTGGATCAGGGCCGACTTGCCGTGATCAATGTGACCGGCGGTGCCAAAGGTCAGCATGATAACTATCCCGTTTTGGCCGAAACCTCTTTGATTATTGCCACCATGGTTTTATCCTGGGAGGGCAGGACGGTGCGCATATCTATTAGCAGGTGCTTGCCGTCAATCCGGCCGAGGATGGGCAGTGTCGCCAGGCGCAGGCTGAGAGCAAAATCCTCTACCGGGCACTTCGGCTCGATAGCCACCAGCTTGCTGGCCAGACCCTGCTCCGGCATCGAGCCGCCACCCACCATGCTGATGCCGTCCCTGACCTCGGTCTTTATACCGGCCCGGGTGAGCACTTTGGTGATGGCCTGGGCCCGGGCATCGAGCTGGGCCAGTGTTGCCGCCATCATCTGCCAGACCGGAATCTTGGCGACCGCTTCTTTTGCGAGGTAGTGTTTTACGGTGGTTCCCAGGGCTGCCGCCGACAGCTTGTCAATACGGATAACGCGCAGTAGCGGATGGCTGCGGAGTCTGTCCAGATAGAGACTCCTGCCCAGTATGATGCCTGCCTGAGGCCCGCCCAGCAGCTTGTCTCCGCTAAAACAGACTAAATCGGCGCCTCCAACCAGTGCTTCCTGAACAGTTGGCTCATGCTTGCACCCGAAGTCTTCGGTGTTGAGGAGGGCACCGCTGCCCAGGTCATAGACCACCGGCAGGTTGCGCTTTGCCCCCAGCGCTTTCAGCTCGGGGATGGTGGCCGCGTGGATAAAACCGCTCATGGCAAAATTGCTCTGGTGTACCTTGAGCAGCAGGGCTGTCCTGTCGCTTATCGCCTGTTCATAATCTTTAATGTAGGTCTGGTTGGTGGTGCCCACTTCCCGGAGGCAGACGCCGCTCTGTTCCATAACCTCGGGCACCCGAAAGCCACCGCCAATCTGCACCAGTTCTCCCCGTGAAATAATAACCTCCCTGTCGTGGGCCAGCGCTACCAGGATGAGCAGCACGGCGGCGGCGTTGTTGTTTACCACCACGGCAGCTTCGGCTCCTGTCAGGGCGCACAGCAGCTTTTCGGCTTCCTGTGCCCTGTGGCCGCGCTTGCCGGTAACCAGATCGATTTCCAGATTGCAGTAGCTGCCGGCGAGGCTGGTCAGTGAATCCAGCGCCCGGGTGGAAAGGGGTGCCCTGCCCAGGTTGGTGTGCAGGATGACGCCGGTGCCGTTGATTACCGGGTTTAAGAAACCGGGCCAGATGCGGCTCAACTGCTGCTTGATCAGGCTAAATATCCTGGTTCTGGAAGGGCAGGTATCACCCTGGCTGATTTGCCTGCGGATTTCGGTTAAAACCTGCTGCGTTGCTCTGGAAACCAGCACACGGGGGTAACGCTCTATTTCAGGCCGGATGTCATCAGCTTCTAGAACCTTCTCTACGGAAGGCAGTTTACGCAGTTCCCGGTTAGTCGAATCCTTATCTCTGGCGCCTACGCCTGTCATCGTACTATAATTTGAACTCTTGGCCCTTTTACCACCTGCCCGACGATGGCCGCCTGCTCATCACTGCGCCCCCTGATGCGCTCCAGCATCTCATCCACCTTATCCGGCGATACCGCAATCAGCAGGCCTCCGGAGGTCTGGGGGTCATAGAGGATGGTCATCATGTCTTCGTCGACCTGGCTGCCATCAACCATGTGGGAGCGAAACTCCTCATTGTTGTAGTAGCCCTCGGGTAGAATGCCCATTTCCTCTTTAAGTTCCCGTACCAGCGATTTCAACCCGTTTGCCAGAGCCCCGTCGTCGCAGGCAATCAGGGGAACCTGGTCGCTGTATATTTCTATCGACGCTTCACTTTGTTCCGCCATCTCACTGGAATGACCGATAAGGGCAAAACCGGTGATATCTGTCATGGCGCTTATACCGCCTACCTCCAGGGCGGCCTCGGCGGCATCTCTGTTTAAGTGAATCATTACTTCGGTGATTGTATCCACCGCTTTTTGTCCCACCATTCCCAGCTTGTAGGCGGTGGAAATCAGGCCGATACCCACCGGCTTGGTCAATATCAGCTTGTCTCCGATATTGACCCCGCCCTTGGTGATTACTTTTTTGGGATGTACCAGGCCGGTTACGGATAGACCAAACTTGACATCCTCATTCCTGACGCTGTGGCCGCCGATTAGGGCTACATTGGCCTCGTTGCACTTGTCCAGTCCGCCTTTTAAGATTTCGGTCAGTACCGACATATCCAGTTTCTTTTCCGGAAAGCAGACGACATTCATCGCCGTAATGGGTTTTGCTCCCATGGCCCAGATGTCGGATAGAGAGTTGGCGGCGGCAATCATGCCGAAATCATAGGGGTCGTCAACCACCGGCGTGATGTAATCCAGATGCTGGACGATGGCAGTATCGTCATCCAGTCTGACTACTCCGGCATCATCCGGCTTATCCAGGCCGACTATTACATCCGGATATTTGGGTATCGTAAGGCCGCACATTGCTTTGGCTAAGTCACCCGGACTTAGTTTGGCGGCTCAGCCGGAGTACTGGGAGTATCCGGTGAGACGGACATCGGTTTGAGCCATTTGTCTTTCCTCCTTTATCAGGCTTATAAGCATAGTTGCATCACGATGATATTGGCGGAGGGGGAGGGAATCGAACCCCCCGCAGCAATTTAATTGCCGCCAACGGATTTGAAGTCCGCAAGGCCCACCAGAGCCTATCCGCCTCCACCGGAATTATATCACAAAGAAGATGGGGCCAGCACTCTGTGTTCGCCTCTTCTGGCAACAGTATTATAGTAGCAAAAGAATATCTTATTCGTCAACCAAAATGCTTTTATAGGCTGGCCCTGGTTGTTTTCGGGAATAATCGCCTGCTCTTTTGTTGCCGGTCCAATTTGACTTTTCAGACCTAAAGTGATAGCCTGAAATTAGGAGGGAAGGAAAGGAGTTTTCCTCCTCCAATACAGCACAAGGGGGGTGCATGATGAGGGTTCTGATTTCTTTGTTATGCCGCTGGATGTTTCCTTGGCAAAGCTCCTCGCTGGCAGGAGGCAGTTAAGCACCATAAGCTGTCAGTGTGGAGCCGAGGAAGGTTTCTGAGCTCCTCGTGTATTTAAGGCTCCTGTTTGGAATGGAGAAATCTGGCCATTGACCAGGCGGGAGGAGTAGGAAGCGAAGTTATAGACCCTGAGAAGTCCTTCTCAGGGTCTATTCTATGGGAATCATCTTTTTCCAGCTACCAGCGACCACAGGGAGCGCACAAACTTTAGCTTTCTGAGCCCCATGGGCATCTCCAGTTCATCCCGCTCGTTTGCCCGGAGGGCGTTTATTTTGTCCGCCTGTGGCTTCAGGGCTTCAAGCTCTCCGGTATTGTCTGGCCCTATCTGGTCAATACGCTGTTCCAGCTCAACGGCAGCGTTGATGCGCCACTCCTGAGTCCGGGCCATCTGCGGTGAAATGTGGCCGTACTTTGCCTTAAGGCGGGTAAGGCGCAGTATGGCCTGGTAGGTGGTGTCCATAATCTGCTGGCGTGTCATCCACCGCGTTTCGTAGTTCAGGGTGAACCGCCAGCTTGGCGCCAGCAGTGCCTGGCGGTGCTCCTCCAGCGTTCGGAGGAGGATGCGGTAGCCATAGCGCCCCGGCTGTTCGTAGGCGAGACTGCCCGGGTCGAGGAAGGGCGCCAGCGGGCCGATAAGCAAGGAAAGCCTCTTGTCCCCCTTGAATCTTTCCAGCAGGTGCTGGCAGTAGTCCACCGTTTCCAGCACTGACTGCGGCGTCTGCTGGGGCAGGCCGATCATAAAGAAAACGTCGAAGCGGCCACAGCCGGCATCAAGAGCATCGGCGATGGTCTGCTCCATATCTTCGTTCGAGTAGTGTTTGCCGGCGGCCTTTCGCACTTCCGGGTCGTGAGATTCCGGCGAAATCTCAAGGCAGAAATCGGGCGCCACCGCCGCCAGTTTCTTAAGGAACTCGCCGGAAGCCGGGTGGAATATCTCCATCATCAGCTGGTTTTTGACCCCATTACGGGAAAGGATATTAAGAAGTTCATTGGCTTTGTCGTCCCCCGGCTGCCTGATGTCGCCCAGTATGAAGACGGGGCCATGGCTGAAGCGCCCGATGTTTTTTATGTCGCGGGCGATATTCTGCGGCGAGCGAAATACCGCCTTTCCCCGGTTAAGGAAGTGCTTGAAGGCAGCATTGGAGCCGCCGCAGATGACGCAGTTATGGTTACAGCCGCGGCAGGTGAATACGGCGGTAACCGGGTAGCGCAGCCAGCCCTTAAAGGGGACGATGCTGGCCAGGTCGTGGTGCCTGACGACGGAGCGTATCATGCCGTGGTAGGGGTCGACCATGATGTCGTCTATGTCATCCGGGACGTGGCTCAGCGGGTTGTCCCGCAGCCGCCCCGCCCCGTCTTTCCAGGCAAGGTTGGGCACGCTTTCCGGCGGCTGGCCGTTTTTAACTGCCTCCATCAGCTGGCGCAGCGGCTCTTCGGTGGAGTCCCCGCGCAGAACGAAGTCTATTTCCGGGTAGTGGAGAAGCTCCTTATAAAAATACGATGCGGAGAAACCACCCATGACCACCTTTGACTCCGGGTGGTATTTCTTTACCAGCTTTGCCACCTCAACAGCCCCGTGGGCGTGTACCATCCAGTGCAAATCGATGCCGAACAGTGGTGCGTTGAGCTTACAAAGCATTTTTCCGGCGTCGAAGTCTTTGCTTGCCAGCATGCGTCCGGCCAGGTTGACGATGCGCACCCGGTAGCCGGCCCGCTCCAGGTATTCGGCCAGGCTGGCCAGGCCGAAGGGGTACATTTCAAAAACCGGGCTTGCCGGGACCAGGTCGCTGACCGGCCCGTAGAGGAGGGTCTTCTTGCGGAAGTCATAGACATGGGGTGCATGCAGCAGAATCAGGTCACTTCTGGGCATTACAGCCGGGCCTCTCCTTATGTTCCAGAAACCCTGGCGAGAACGTAACCTAGTCCCAGGAGCAACTGGGTGAATATCACCACCATTACATTGCTGGCCAGGGCGGGGACTAGCCTGTCCATTTGTTTGTAACTGAGAGAGCCCCGGATGGCTTTGATGGCCATTGGGATGGTGAGCAGGGCCAGCAGCGAGAAGGCTGGCATAAAGTCGGTGGCTACGCCGACGATTATCCATAAATAGACCAGGACTGTCAGGAAGGAATAGACGGCGGCTGCCTTGGCACCGCCGATGGTAATGGGCAGAGAGCGACGACCGGCCTTCCTGTCGGCTTCAATATCGGGCAGCTCGTTCAGCAGGAGCAGGTTATGCACCAGGATTCCGGATGGTATCGAGGCGAAAATGGCCTCCTGGGTATAGCCGCCGGTCTGGACGTAGTAGAGCCCCAGTATGGCCAGGGTGCCCAGACCCAGGCCGGGTGCCCATTCCGCCCAGCCCATCTTGAGGATGAATGGGGTATAAAGGGCGATGCAGGCAGCGCCGATGAGAAGCAGCCACAGCAGGCCCAGGCCGCTGGTAATAATAACGAAGTAGATACCGATGGGTACTATGGCCAGCAAGCTGCCCAGGCCGAGCCAGAGGGCTTGTTTTGGCTTGATGAGTCCGGCTGGCAGGATACCGCTGCCGCCGCTGAAGGGCGTTTTTTTGGTGTCGAAGTCCACCCCGCTCTGGTAGTCGTGGTACTCGTTGAGCACGTTGGCGCTGATGTGGGCCAGCAGCAGTCCCAGGAAGGCCAGCAAGGCGTGCCCCAGGTGGAAGAAACCATAATACCAGGCGATGCTGGTGCCCAGAAAAGCCAGTGCTACGGGGAGAGTAAGGAAGGGGGCCCTTATTAAAAGAAGCCATTTTTTAAAACCCAAAGTTCTAAAACCCCCTCTTCGGCAGCCCCTGACCGTTTCAAGATAGTGAGCAGCAGTCGTCTTGTCTTGGTGGCGTTGCCCCCAGGGTCTTAAAGGTCGCCCTTTTTCTGCTGCATCAATCTTACTTCGTCACCCACCTTGGCGTCAAGCAGAGAGCTGGCGTTGCCCCCCTTAAGGGACACTTCCAGATAGCCCGAGGAGCCAATCAGGGCGACAAGCCCACTGCCCTCGGCATAGGTGTGGCAGAGTCCCGAAATAAGCCGCTGGCCTATCTCAACAGCAGCCGGCTGCTTCTGCTGGAGTATATCCTCACCCTTTATATTGGTGATAAGGTTGCCGAAGCTGTCGATATGCAGGATGTGGCCCAGTAGCGAGCCGTCGGGCCTGGCGACCGGCCGCGGCTGGGGAAGCATCTCCACCGAGCTAACCGGCTCACCGAACTGTATCGGTGGGAAGCCCAGGGAAAGGAGGGCGGCTACCGGGGCGAAGACGTCCCGCCCGTGGAATGTTGGGCTCACCGGTGACCTCCAGAACTCGGGTTTGTTGATGTGGACGGCTTCTATATCCGCCCCCGGCTTCAACCCTTCCCTTATGGAGACCGCTCCCCCCTCGGTTACCGGACGGGCTAGGGATTCTTGAATGATATAGCTTAATACGCCGTTATCGGGGGCAACAAACAGGCCCCGGGGCGTCTTTAAGATGATGGCCCGGCGCTCTGTTCCTACTTCGGGGTCAACCACTACCAGGTGGATGGTCTTCTTGGTAAAACACTGGTACACCGTGCTTAAGATAAAGGCGGCCTCGGCGATATTCTGGGGCTTTATGGTGTGGCAGATGTCAACCAGCTTGGCATCGGGATTGATACCCAGTATTACTCCCTTCATCGATGCCACATAGGCGTCCTGCAGCCCGAAATCAGTGGTCAGCGTTATCGCGATACTCATAACCATCCGTACCGGGTATCAACTAAGTCCGAGTATTAATAACGAGATGGCAAGGAACAGGACCACCAGCACGATGGTTATCTGGAAAATTGTCTTTTCCACGCCCCTTTTCGTCCGGAAGACGGTGTCCGGCTGGCCGAAGATGCCCCCCAGGCCACCGCCTCTAACCTGAAACAGGAGAACCAGTATCAGTGCCACCGAAAGCACCATCTGAGCTATGGTTAAATAGGTCTGCATCTTGTTTTCATCCTTCCCGTAGCCTTTTTTCTAATACCTTGCTGGCCATACCGGGATTAGCCCGCCCCCTGGTGGCCCGCATCATCTGGCCGACGAGGAATTTCAGCGATTGCATCTTGCCTGCTTTGTAGTCGGCAACTGCCCCGGGATTGGCCGAGATAACCTCCCCGGCTATCTTGTCCAGCTCCTGGCCGTCGCTTATCTGCCTCAGCCCCTTCTGGGCGATAATTTCGGCGGCATCCTTACCCGTCTGGAACATCTCCTCAATCATTGACTTGGAAGTCGCCGTGCTGATATCACCCTCCGCGTTAAAGACCAGTAATCTGACAAAGCGGTCGGGGTTGACCTTCTCTCTGAAGTCAGCGATATCTATGTTTCTGTCGTTTATAATGCGGCTGACTTCGCCTAAAAGCCAGTTGCTCACCTCTTTTGCTCCCTTATCCGGGGGCAGTTTGCTGTATGCCCCTGTCTTCAGGGAATCCTCAAAGTAATCGGCCATTGCCCTGGAAGCGGTCAGCAGCTCGGCGTCATAGAGGGGCAGGCCGTATTCGGCCATGAAGCGGTGGCGCCTGGCTTCCGGCAGCTCGGGCAGTTTAGATCTAATCTCTTCCGCCCAGTCACGCTTAATTACCAGCGGCGGCAGGTCCGGCTCCGGGAAGTAACGGTAGTCATGGGCGTACTCCTTGCTCCGCTGGGCTACCGTCTTCCCCTTGTCCTCAAGCCAGCCCCGCGTTTCCTGCACCAGCCTTTTGCCCTCGGCGGCTGCCTTCCGCTGTCTTTTGGCCTCGTATTCCAGCGCCCGGTAGACTGCCTTGAAGCTGTTCATGTTCTTGATCTCAACCTTGGCCAGTGTCTCTCTGTTGCCTAGCGGGCGAATGCTGATATTGGCATCGCAACGGAAGCTTCCCTCCTCCATGTTGGCCGTGGAGACCCCCAGGTAGCGCAGGATGCCGCGCAGCTTGATAAGATATTGCCGGGCCTCTTCCGGGGAGCGCAGGTCGGGCTCGCTGACAATCTCCATCAGTGGTACCCCGGAGCGGTTGACATCTACCAGGCTATAAGGGCCGTCAGGCGAATCACGGTGCAGCAGCTTGGCCACATCCTCCTCCAGGTGAACGCGGGTGATGCTTATCCTCTTTTTGTGACTGTTAATGTCCATAGTCAGGCAACCATTAATTCCAAAAGGGGCGTCATACTGCGAAATCTGGTAGCCCTTCATCAGGTCGGGGTAGGGGTAGTTCTTGCGGTCAAATTTGGCGTATTGGGCGATTTCGCAGTTGAGTGCCAGGGCGGTCATTATGGTATATTCCACCGCCTGCCGGTTGATGGTGGGCAGGACACCGGGCATACCCAGACACACCGGGCAGACATGGGTATTGGGCTCGGCGTAGGCGTAGTCAGTGCTGCAGCGGCAGTACATCTTACTTTCAGTTGTCAGCTGGGCATGCACCTCAAGCCCGATAATGGTCTCGTAATCCATATCTAAAACCCGTATGAACCCACCCAGTATAGCAAGGTTGGCGATTGACTGACAAGGAGAGCGGTGCAAACTTTATGGCTGCGGGCGGGAATGTGCTCTGCCGGGAGAACATTGCAGTACATCGCCGGGGCCGGGGTGGGGTGCTTTTCCAAGCCACATATTCATTAGTTTTGTATGATATCAATCAGCAGATAAAGTTCCTGCGAAGGCTCGGCTTCCTCATTTGTATACAGTAAAAACTCTACCTTTTCATCCTCGCCGGTATGCTCTGGAGTAAACCCCACCCCCGTCTCGTATTTATCATTATGCTCCAGGACCACCTGCTCCAGCCCGGCAGCAATCACCCCCCAGCACCACCACCCCCAGAAAAACCGGCAATATAAGATTTCTGATGTTTCTGATTGCCAATCCCTCTCTTATTTAACGCCCACCAGTATATTATAAATCGGCGCCGGTGGTTAATCCTTGCCTGTAACCGGTGCTGCGATGGCACTTGACAAGGGTGGGGCGGCTGTCTATACTGGCGGTAAGATAAACAGAAAAAAGCTGGGAACGAGACTAGTAGGCCCCCAGTGAGGCTCAAGAGAGCCGGGTAAGGTGTGAGCCGGTGCCGGTGCAGGGGTTGAATGGACTCGGGAGCTGCAAACCGAAAGGGGTTACCCCCAAGTAGGCTTTGCCGGAAGGGCACCGTTAGCAGAGCCCGGGGTATCGCTTTGTTGTGGTGAAGCCGTACCCGAGAAGAGATGATTGCCTCACTGGCAATCAATTAGGGTGGTACCGCGAAGGATAAACCTCTCGCCCCTATGGTGAGAGGTTTTTTATTTGGGGATGGTTATTATGTATTACCCGTCACTGGAAGAGGTCAGGAGACTTAAAAAAGAGGGCAACCTGGTGCCGGTTTACCGGGAGGTCGTCGCCGACCTGGAGACACCGGTATCTGCCTTTTTGAAGATTAATCGTGGCGGCTATGGTTTCCTTCTGGAGAGCGTTGAAGGGGGGCAACGGCTGGCCCGCTATAGCTTCATCGGTGTCGAGCCCTACCGGGTGCTGGTCACCAGGGGGGAGGAAGGCACCAACCCGCTGCCGCTAATTGCCGGGGAGCTCGCTAAGCTCAAGATAGTGCCTGTCAGTGGCCTGCCCCGCTTCAGCGGTGGTGCCGTCGGCTATCTCGCCTACGAAACGGTGACTCGCTTTGAAGAGCTGCCCTCTCCCGTTGCTGATCCCCTGGGCTTGCCGGAAGCCGTGTTTATGTTTACCGATACCATGCTTGTCTTTGACCATGTCACCCACCGCATTAAAATCCTGAGCCATGCCCGCCTTGAAGAGGATGAAGTGGAAGTCGCTTACCAGAAGGCGGTGGACAGGATTGAGGCTCTGGCGGAGAGGCTGAGTCAGCCGCTCCAGTCCCCCTCGGCGAAGGCAACCACCGGTAAGAGTTATCCGCTTTCCTCAAACTTCACCAGAGAAGGGTTTGAGCAAAGTGTCTCCCGGGTTAAGCAGTACATTGCTGCCGGCGAGGCTATCCAGGTAGTGCCGTCCCAGCGGCTGTCCCAGCCGACGGAGGCGGCTCCCTTTGATATCTACCGGGCGCTGCGTACCATCAACCCCTCGCCCTATATGTTCTTCCTTGATTTTAAGGACTTTCAAATCATCGGCGCTTCGCCGGAGATTCTGGTGAGGGTGGAAGATGGGGTGGTGATGACCCGGCCCCTGGCCGGCACCCGGCCGCGGGGGAAAAGCCCGGCAGAGGATATCCGGCTGGAAGAGGAGCTCAAGAATGATGAAAAGGAGCGCGCCGAGCACATTATGCTGGTCGACCTGGGCCGCAACGACATCGGGCGGGTGAGCCAGCCGGGCACGGTTGAGGTCAGCGAACTGATGGAAGTGGAGCGCTACTCCCACGTCATGCACCTGGTTACCCATGTGCAGGGTAAGCTACGCCGGGACATGACCGCCTTTGATGCACTTAAGGCCTGCTTTCCGGCGGGCACGGTATCCGGCGCACCCAAAATCAGGGCGATGGAGATTATCGCCGAGATTGAGCCGGAGAAACGGGGGCCCTATGCCGGCGCGGTTGGCTATTTTTCCTTTTCCGGCAACATGGATATGGCGATAGCCATAAGAACGATGGTGGTCACTAATGGCATCGCCTACACCCAGGCCGGCGGTGGTGTTGTCTATGATAGTGTCCCCGAGCGGGAGTACGAGGAGACAATGAACAAGGCCGGGGCGCTGCTCAAGGCCGTCAGCCAGGCAGAGGGCAACACAGAGGAGAGCCATGCTGCTGCTGATTGACAACTACGACAGCTTCACCTATAACCTCTTCCAGTACCTTTGCGAGCTTGGCGAGCAGGTTGAGGTGGTGCGCAATGACAGGATAACCGTCGGTGAAATTGACAGGTTAGGGCCGGAGCGCATTGTCATCTCGCCGGGGCCATCGGTCCCGGAGCGGGCAGGCATCTCCATCGAGGTTGTCCATCATTTCGGCCCCCGTCTGCCAATACTTGGTGTCTGCCTGGGGCACCAGTGCATCGGCTATGCCTACGGCGGGGTCGTCGGCCAGGCCAGTGATATTATGCACGGCAAGTCGTCTTTGATTCATCACCGGGGTGAGGGCGTATTTGCCGGTCTTGACAATCCCTTTTCCGCCATCCGCTACCATTCTTTGATGGTGCAGCACGATGGACTGCCGGACTGCCTGGAGGTAACCGCCTGGACAGAGGATGGTACCATTATGGGGCTCAGGCACCGCCACTACCCGGTGGAGGGTATCCAGTTCCACCCGGAGTCCTTTATGACGCCGGCGGGAAAGGATTTGCTGAGAAATTTCCTTAGGATAGGGAGGACAAACAATGATTAAAGAAGCAATTATGAAACTGGTCTCCGGGCAATCACTGACTACGGAGGAGGCCGCCTCGGTTATGGAGGATATTATGAGCGGCCAGGCGACCCCGGCCCAGTTCGGCGCCTTTGTCACCGCCTTGAGGCTTAAAGGGGAAACGGTTGACGAGATTATCGGTCTGGCGCGTACCATGCGGGCTAAAGCCGTGCCGGTAACCATCGATAAGCCGGTGGTGGATACCTGCGGCACCGGTGGTGACGGCGCCGCCACCTTTAATATATCCACGGCAGCGGCCTTTGTCGCCGCCGGCGCCGGGCTGACGGTGGCCAAGCACGGCAACCGGGCCATGTCCAGCCGGTGCGGCAGCGCCGATGTCCTGGAGGCGCTGGGGGTGAAGATTGACCTCGGTGCCGTCCAGGTGCAGCGCTGCCTGGAAGAGGTGGGCATCGGCTTCATGTTTGCCCCGGTGTTCCACCCGGCAATGAAATATGCCGCCGCTCCCCGCAGAGAAATCGGCATCCGCACCGTGTTTAACCTTATCGGCCCGCTGACCAATCCCGCCGGGGCGAAGGCACAGGTTATCGGCGTCCCCGATGGCCTGTTCCTGGAGAGGCTGGCGCTGGCGCTCAGGGGCCTCGGCTGCCGGCATGCCCTGGTCGTCCACGGCGATGATGGGCTGGATGAAATCACCGTTACCGGCCGGACTCAGGTCTGCGAGCTCGTGGATGGCAATATTGAACGCTATACCATCGGCCCCGAGGACTTCGGCCTCCCCAGGCACGGCCCGGAAAGCCTGAAGGGCGGTACTGCTGGGGAAAACGCTGAACTGATGGACAGCATCCTGGCCGGTGAGCGGGGGCCGCAGCGTGACGTCGTCCTGATGAACTCCGCCGCCGTGCTGCTGGCAGGGGATAGGGTGACGACACTGGAGCAGGGGGTGGCGCTGGCCGGTGAAGTGATTGACAGCGGTGATGCCCAGGCAAAGCTGGAAAGACTGATAGAGTTCACCAAAAGTATAAGCCAGAGGTAGTGATGTTTCTGGATGAAATTGTCATTCGTAGCAGGCAGGACCTTGAAGCCAGAAAAAGCAAGCTCTCGATGGAGAATGTGCGGCGTCTGGCACTGGGCGCACCGCCGCCCCTTGATATGGCGGCTGCTCTGCGTGGTGACCATGTCCGGCTTATCGCCGAGGTCAAAAAGGCGTCGCCCTCCCGGGGCGTCATCCGCCACGACTTTGACCCGGTGGCCATCGCCGGGAGTTATGCCGCCGGCGGCGCTTCGGTGATATCGGTTCTGACCGAGGGCAGGTACTTCGGCGGCAGCCTCAACCATCTGAAAGACATCAGGGAGGCCCTGGGAAACAGGCTGCCTCTGTTGCGAAAAGACTTCATCCAGGAACCATACGAGGTATATGAATCGCGGGTATGCGGCGCTGATGGCCTGCTACTCATCGTAGCCATTTTAGAAGCGGAGAGACTGGTGGAGCTTATGGAACTGAGCCGGGGGCTGGGAATGAGCTGTCTGGTGGAGGTGCATAACCAGGCCGAGCTTGGTATCGCCCTTGATAGCGGTGCCCGGATTATCGGCATCAACAACCGGGATTTAGAGACCTTTGATGTTGACATCAATACCACCGAGCGCTTGCGGCCGCTTATCCCGGAGGACCGCATCGTTGTCAGCGAGAGCGGTATAAAAAGCCGTGATGACATAGAGAAAATGGCCAGGCTGGCTGTCGACGCCGTTCTCGTTGGTGAGGCCCTGATCTCGGCAGCCGATATTACCGCTAAGCTGAAGGAGCTGCTGTGACCAGAATTAAGGTATGCGGCCTTACCGAGGTTGACCATGCTCTGGCGGCTGCCGGGGCCGGCGCCGACTACCTGGGGCTGGTCTTTGCCCCCAGCCGGCGGCAACTCTCGCCGGAGAAGGCAGGGCAGATATCGGAGGCAGTTCACCGCCTGAGTCCGCGAACACAGGTGGTCGGTGTTTTTGTCAATGCGCCGGTCGCAGATGTCAACCGCATCGCCCGCTGCTGCCGCCTGGATCTGGTGCAGCTCAGCGGCGGTGAAGAGTGGCAGTATTGCCGGCAGATTGGGCGGCCGGTAGTGAAGGTCATCCATGCGTCAGCCGGAATGTCGGCTGAGGATATTACGGCCGAAATCAAGGAAGGTTACCAGTTATTAAAAGAGCCCATGTTTATGCTTGATTCGCAGGCTAAAGACGCCTATGGCGGTACCGGCAAGACCTTTGACTGGCAGCTGGCCGCAGATATAGCCGCCCGGTTTCCGGTGATAATCGCCGGCGGCTTAACGCCGGAAAACGTGGGCCAGCTTATCAGGCGGGCCAGGCCCTGGGGGGTTGATGTCTCCGGTGGCGTCGAGACGGATGGTGAAAAAGATGTAGGCAAAATCAGGACCTTCATCGAAAACGTGAGGCGGGCTGACATGGAGGAGGGCCATTGACAAAAGATAGTGGCTACTTTGGTGCTTTCGGCGGGCGGTTTGTACCGGAGACCCTGATACCGGCGCTGGATGAGCTGGCGGCTGCCTATGATGTTATAAAGACTGATGCCGACTTCTGGTCTGAATATGGCCGGCTGTGCCGTGATTACGCCGGTCGGCCGACGCCGCTCTATCTGGCGGAGGGGCTGGGCCGGCGCTATGGCGGTGCCCGGATATTCCTCAAGCGGGAGGACTTGGCGCATACCGGTGCCCACAAGATTAACAACGCCCTGGGGCAGGGGCTGCTTGCCCGCAGGATGGGCAAGCAGCGTATTATTGCCGAGACCGGGGCGGGACAGCACGGGGTGGCTACTGCCGCCGTCTGCGCCATGCTCGGTCTTGAGTGTATTGTCTATATGGGCGAGGAGGATATGCGCCGCCAGTCGCTCAATGTCTTTCGCATGAGGCTGATGGGCGCCGAGGTAAGGCCGGTCTCATCGGGCAGCCGTACGCTGAAGGACGCCATCAACGAGGCCATCAGGGACTGGGTGACCAATGTGACCACCACCCACTACCTGCTCGGTTCGGTGGTCGGCCCCCACCCCTACCCCACCATTGTCCGGGACTTCCAGTCGGTAATCGGCAAAGAGGCCAGACAGCAGATACTTGATAGGGAGGGCCGCTTGCCCGATTATATCGTCGCCTGCGTCGGTGGCGGCAGCAACGCTATCGGTATCTTCCATCCCTTCCTTGAGGACAAGAAGGTCAAGCTTATCGGGGTTGAGGCTGCCGGCAGGGGGCTTGGCACCGGAGAGCACGCCGCCTCGCTGGCTGCGGGAGAGGTCGGCGTCCTTCACGGGGCAAAGTCCTATGTTTTACAGAGCGCCGGCGGCCAGATTCGCCAGACGCACAGCATCTCTGCCGGCCTGGATTACCCCGGAGTCGGCCCGGAGCACAGTTACCTCAAGGACACCGGGCGGGCCAGCTATGTTGCCGTAACTGATGAGGAGGCACTGGAGGGCTTCAAGCTGCTGTGCTGCATCGAGGGTATCACCCCGGCGCTTGAGTCGGCTCATGCCATATTCTACGCGGCCAGGCTAGCCGGCACCTTGAACCGGGAGCAGATTATCCTGGTGAACCTGAGCGGGCGGGGAGATAAGGATATCGATATCGTAGCTCAGGCATTGGAGGAGAAGCCGTGAGCCGCATCGCCAGCATTTTCCGTAAACGGAAGCACAAGGCGTTAATCACCTATGTCACCGTGGGCTACCCCAGCGTTGAAGCCACCCTTGAGGTGGTCCCCCTTCTGGCTGAAAGCGGCTGTGACCTGGTGGAGCTGGGTATACCCTTCTCCGACCCCCTGGCGGACGGGGCTACCATCCAGAAGGCCAGCTTTCAAGCGCTGGAGAACGGTGTTACTCCTCAACTCTGCCTGGAAGTAGCCGATAAGTTGCACCGGCAACTTGACATACCGCTGGTGTTCATGAGCTATTACAACCCCGTTTTGAGCTACGGGCTTGACCGGTTCTGCCGTGACAGCGCCAGCGCCGGCGTCAGCGGGCAAATCATCCCTGACCTGCCGCCGGAGGAAGGCGGCCAGCTGGAGGCCATCGGTGGTAAACAGGGGCTGGATACCATCTATCTGCTGGCGCCGACCAGCACCGAGGAGCGCATCCGGCTGGTGGCCGAGCGGTCAGAAGGGTTCATCTACCTGGTATCGGTTACCGGTGTTACCGGTGCCCGCGATCGGCTGCCTCCCGACCTAGCTGCTTTTGTGGCCAGAGTAAGGAAATTCACCGACAAGCCTCTCTGCCTCGGCTTTGGCATAGCCACCCCCCGGCAGGCAGCCCGGGTTGCCCGGATGGCTGACGGCGTCATCGTTGGCAGCCGTATCATTCAGCTTATGGAAGCCGACCGGTCATTGGCAGAGGTTGCCGGTTTTACCAGGAAACTGCGGCGCGCCATTGATAGCCTCTAGGGTGCCCAGCCCTTCGGTATGGTGTGGTTCTACCGTCTTCTTCACCCTGCTGTTGTCAAAAAGCGGCTACTGGCCTACAATGGATAAGTTCAACCAATATGTGGCTGCTATGATTAAACTGGAGAAGGTGTCCAAAGTCTACCACCTCGGGGATGAGACGATACACGCCCTGCGCGGCATGGACCTTGAAGTGGCTGACGGCGAGTTCGTCGCCATTATCGGCCCCTCCGGTTCGGGCAAGTCCACTCTGCTTCACATTATAGGCGGTCTGGACACGCCAACTTCCGGCCGGGTTGTCGTTG
>DAOWDO010000087.1 GCA_030638985.1 Dehalococcoidia bacterium
CAAAAGCAGTGAAGAAGACCCTAAGGATGACGGCAAACCCGGCTGCCTTGCTGGCCACCGACAGGAAAAGGGTTATCGGCGTCGGCGCTCCCTCGTAAACATCGGGGGCCCACATCTGGAAAGGAACGGCGGCTATCTTGAAACCGAAGCCGGCCATCATCAGCACCATGCCCAGCACAAGCCCCGGAATGACCGTCATGCCCTCCGGAGATAGACCACCAATTACCCGTGCAATTTCCACAAGTTGAGTCTGGCCGGTAAAACCAAAGACGAGCGCCATACCGAAGAGCAAAATTGCCGAGGCGACCCCACCCAGCAGAACAAACTTCAACGAGGCTTCAGTCGACCTGCTGTCTCTCAGGAAGCCGACCAGAACATAAAAGGAGATGGCCGTCAGCTCGAGGGAGACAAAGATGGTAATCAAATCAGTAGCCGCCGCCATGAGCATCATGCCCAGGGTAGCCAGCAGCACCAGCGCCTGGTACTCGCCGTAAAAGCGAGGAAATCTGGAGGAATACTCCACCGAGGCCAGAATAACAAGGGCGGCAATGAACAAGAGCAGCGCCTTGAAGAATAGAGCAAAACTATCAACAGCCAGCATGCCGTTCCAGATAGACTGAGGCTCACCGCCCCACATGGCCACGGTAAAGCCAAAAGCGGTGGCTATGCCGGCTATGCTGACCACTGTGAGCAAGGTCTTACGCCTGAGAAAAAGGTCAAGCAGGATGACGGCCAGGGCGGTGCCGGTTAAAATCAGCTCAGGTATAAACAGCTCCAGGTTCACCGTATTTCTCCTATCCTCCAAAAAGATTGGCTATGGGCGCAATACCGGTCTTGAGCACATCAGTCAATATCGCCGGGTAGATGCCAACTAAAAAGATAACCGCCACAAAGACAGCGCAGTACGCCTTCTCCAGCTTACTGGCATCGGCAACCCCGTCAAACTTGCCCCGCGCAGGCCCGAAGAAGACCCGCTGCACCAGCCAGAGGACATAGGCTGCCGCCAGAATAACACCGATGAGGCAGATAGCGGTAAAAATACGAACCCCCCAGACAGCATCGCTTGAGAAAGCACCCAAAAAGACGGAGACCTCGGCAACAAAGCCGCTGGTGGAGGGCACCGCCATGGCACCCAGGGAACCAATGATGAATATGGCGGCTACAACCGGCATCTGTTTTGCCAGGCCGCCCAGCTTACCAATAGTCCGCTCCCCGGTATTGTGCATCACTATACCGGCGACGGCAAAGAGCAGCCCGGTGATGATGCCGTGGCTGAACATCTGCAAACCGGCCCCGGTTATACTCAGCTCGCCGAGGGCGAAGACACCCAGCAAAACAAAGCCCATATGGCTGATACTGCTGTAGGCAATCAGCCTCTTTATATCGGTCTGCTTCAGCGTTACCGCGGCGCCATAGACGACATTGACCACAGCCAGGGCAAGCAGCAACGGGGCGAAGTCCCGGGCAACTTCCGGCAAGATGCCCAGGCAAATACGAATCATGCCATAGCCGCCCATTTTAATAAGGGTTCCGGCCAGTACCACGCTGACAGCGGTTGGGGCATCTGTGTGAGCGTCAGGCAGCCAGGTATGAAACGGAAAGACGGGCAACTTGACGGCAAATCCGGCTAGCAGCAGGAAGAATATCGGGGCAATCGGCAGTATGGACTGAATCATAGCCAGCCCACCCTGACTCAGCTCTATCATATTGAAACTGCCGGTGGCAAAATACAGGCTTAGAATACCGGCCAGCATAAGGGCACTGCCGAACAGGGTATACACCACATACTTTATGGCGGAATACTCCTTGCGTCCGCTGCCCCAGATGACAATCAGGAAATACATGGGAATGATTTCCACTTCCCAGAAAAAGAAAAACAGCAGTAAGTCCAGAGAGCAGAAAACGCCGAGAATACTGGTCTCCAGCAGAAGGAGCCAGGCGAAATACTGCCTCACCCTGAGTCCCACCTTCCAGGAAATGAGCACCACCAGAAAACCAATGAGGGTGGTCAGCAGAACAAGGGGCAGGCTGAGGCCATCAACGCCCAGATGGTAGTTGGCATCGATTGCTGGAATCCAGGACATTATCTCTTCAAACTGCATTACACCGGCGGCGTCTGACGACCTGTCAAAGAGAGCAAACAGCACCAGCGAGACCACCAGCGGGACTAGAGTAAAAATGGCGGCGATATACCTGACTAACCTGGCCGATAGACCCGGTGTCAGGGCAATAACAAGGGCCCCCGCCAGTGGCAGGAAGATTATCAGTGAAAGATAGCTAAATTCCAACTGCAACCTCTCCCAAATCGTTTAACCTGTAAAGTACATGGCCAGAATTATCGCCAGTATGCCCAGTACAATAAACATGCCGTAGAGCTGTAGCTGCCCGGTCTGCACTTTCCTTGAGGTTTGACCGACAGTCACCACGGTATCAGCTATTCTGTTGACAGCTCCGTCAACGCCCCGGCTGTCAAAAAACTTCAGGCCGGCAAAGAACCTGTTCAAAAGGATCCCCCTTACCAGTATATTTTCATAAAGCTCGTCAAACCAGTATTTGTTTGACAGCAGTTTATACACCGGGAAGAACCGCCTCCTTATTCTTTCGGCTGACAGCCAACGGGCGCTGTATATGGCATAGGCCAGAAAGATGCCGCCGGCGGCAAAGACCTGGGATAGCCAGGCCAGCGGATGAGCCAAAGCGCCGAAAAAGCCCTGGGCAAAACTGTGTCCTTCACCATGACCCAGGAACTGGTCAAAGCCACCGGTGACATTTACCCAGCCAGAGCCGACCGCCAGAACCGCCAGAACCACCATCGGGATAACCATTACCCGCGACGACTCATGGGGCTTGGTATCACCACGATACTGGCCGCCAAAGGTGAGGAAAACTATGCGGAACATATAAAAGGCGGTCAGAAAGACGGTTATCAAAGCCAGATAGAAGAGCAGCGGCTGGCTTTCAAGAGAAGTCGCCAGTATCTCTTCCTTGCTCCAAAAACCGGCCAGGGGCCAGATGCCAACAATACTCAGCGAGGCAACAAGAAAGGTGGCGTACGTCCACGGCATTATCCGTTTGAGGCCACCCATCCGGCGCATATCAAAGGTGCCGGTGGCATGGTTGACGCTACCGGCGCTTAAAAAGAGCAGCGCCTTGAAAAAGGCATGGTTAAACAGGTGGAAGATGCCGATGGTGATGCCGCCAACCCCGAGCCCGAGCATCATATAACCCAGCTGGCTGATGGTGGAATAGGCCAGCACCCGCTTGATATCCGTCATCACCATAGCCATAGTGGCGGCAAAGATAGCGGTAACACCCCCGATGGTGGCCACGGTGAGCAGGGCCGTTGGCGAGTGCTCGAAGAGGGGATACATACGGGCTACCAGAAAGACACCTGCGGCTACCATGGTAGCCGCGTGAATCAGGGCGCTCACCGGAGTGGGGCCCTCCATAGCATCAGGCAGCCACACATGGAGGGGAAACTGGCCCGACTTACCCACCGCCCCCAGGAATATGCCAATGGCGACCCAGGTGAGCACAGCACCACCCAAAACTCCAGCGGCGGCCAAACCGTGAAGCTGGGCGATATCAAGGGTGCCCGTCTGGGAAAAGAGGACCAGTATGGCCGCCAGAAATCCCAGATCGCCGAAACGAGTGACAATAAAGGCCTTTTTAGCGGCATTAGCTGCCGCCGGGCGCTGGAACCAGAAGCCGATGAGCAGGTATGAGCAGAGGCCGACCAGCTCCCAGAAGACGAACAGCACCAGCAGGTCACTGGCCATAACCAGCCCCAGCATCGAGGCGGTAAACAGCGACATAAGGGCAAAATAGCGG
Source organism: Dehalococcoidia bacterium (assembly GCA_030638985.1). Classification (GTDB taxonomy): domain Bacteria; phylum Chloroflexota; class Dehalococcoidia; order Dehalococcoidales; family DAOWLH01; genus DAOWLH01. Next base: position 3,832 of record DAOWDO010000087.1, read on the forward strand.
TGGTAGCCGGGGTCGCCGCGCATGTAGCCCTGTGAATAAATCTGCACCAGCAGACTGACCACGGTGACGACCATAAGCATCACCACCGTAAGTGAATCCAAAATAAGGCCAAACTGAATGTTGATGGCGCCGCCAACAACAAGCCAGTTCAGGCTGGGCACCGTCAGCTCATGCTCCGGAGAGGAGAGCAGGCTAAAGAGCAGCCAGGTTGACAGCGCCAGAGAACCGAGGACGGCAATGATAGAGATAAAGCTTGCCAGCTTGGGCTTATTCAAAGGCTTTATCAGCAGAAATATCACCGCGAAAGCAATAAGCGGCAGCAAGAAGATGAGCCAGACCGGTCCACTTGGCGATATAACTTCCATAATTACCACTTCATCAGGTTAATCTTAGTAACATCTATGGTCTCACGGCGACGGTAGATAGCTATTATTATGGCCAGGCCAACGGTGACTTCGGCAGCGCCGACGACGATAGAAAATATGGTAAAAACCTGCCCGGTGAGCAGGCCGGGCACGACATAGCGGGAAAAGGCAACCAGGGCGATATTGGCCGCATTGAGCATAATCTCAATAGACATCAGGATAATTACGGCACTCCTCCTGGCCAGCGCCCCATAGAGGCCAATAGAGAAGAGGACAACCGAGAGTACCAGATAGTGCTCCAATCCCAAAGTCATATCTACTTCTCTCTCACCAGAGTAATCGCCCCGATAATAACGACCAGGAGCAACAGGGCAGAAATCTCTACCGGCAGGATATAACCGCCCTCACCGAAAAGCTCGCTGCCAAGGGCGGTGGTAGTTGCCTCGAGGGGCGGCAGGGTGACCACCGGCCACGATGTCGCCATCACGGCAAAGACAGCCACCCCGAGAAACAAGATGGCGCTTAAGAGTACGGGGGCATTGAACCTGTTGCTGAAGCTACCGCGCTGCACCTCTCGGGTCAGCATGATTGCCAGAATGATGAGCACGGCCACAGCACCGACATATATCAAAACCTGTATCGCCGCCAGAAAGTCAGCGCTTAAGGTGACAAAGAGGCCAGCCACTGCCAGGAAGCACAGGATAAGAGCCAGAGCAGCCCGGAAAATATTATGCAGCGACACCACGGCTAAAGCCGCCGCTACCGCTACTACCGTCAGTACCCAGAAGGCAATTTCCAATCCCACAGTGCCATATCCTTTCAGTCCCGGTCGATGAGCAGGGTCTGCTGCGGCAAGGTCTCCTCAACTTCGGGGTGGGCGTAGCCACTGGGTTTTACCCTGTCCGGCACCAGTAACTGCTCCCTGTCCAATAATCTTTCCCCAAATCTATACCAGCCATGCTCATACTCGTAGCTCATATACAGGGCATCAAAGGGGCAGGACTCAACGCACAGGCCGCAGTAGATACACAGGCCACCATCCAGCCGGTACTTTTCCACGTTATAGGTTATATCGCACCTGAGGCAGCGCTCGGTCTCCAGAACTGCAGCCTCCCGGCTCCAGCCCAGCTCCACTCCATCAAAGCTACCAAGCCGTCCTTCCAGTGGAATGGCAGCCACTCCGGGGCGCCAGTCTTCACTGGGGCCGTTGGCGCGGTCGGCCATCTCTTCAGCAGGTGCCAGTGTTTCATCAATTTCGCCGCTACCACCCAGGTATTTATCTATGGAGATGGCCGCCTGCCGGCCGCTGGCAATGGCTTCAATAACTGTAGCCGGCCCAACTACGGCATCACCGGCGGCGAAGATAGCCTTCCTGCTGGTAGCCAGCGTTTCCTTATCAACCTGAATCCGGTTGCTTTTATCAGTATCCACAGCAAAAGAAGCGGGCACTACCGGGCGCTGGCTTATGGCGGCGATAATATTATCCACCGGCATGGTGTACTGGCTGCCCTCTATCGGCTCCGGCCGTCGCCGGCCGCTTGAATCCTCCGGCCCCAGCTTCATACGAAGGCACTCAAGCAGAAGCTGCCCCTCTTTGCCGGTTACCCTGGATGGAGCCGCCAGAAAGACAATCTTTATCCCCTCAGCCAGGGCATCCTCAATCTCCTCCGCACTGGCCGGCATCTCCGCCCGGGTCCGCCGGTAGACGATGGTAACCTCACTGGCGCCCAGACGAACTGCTGTCCTGGCCGAGTCCATAGCGGTGTTACCACCACCGATAACGGCCACCCTGTTACCCAGCTTAACTTCCTTGCCCAGATTTACCTGTCTTAAAAATTCAACGCCACCGATGACTCCGGGTTCATCGTCTCCGGGAACACCGATGCCGATGGCTTCATGGGCACCAACCGCCAGCAAGACGGCATTATAACCCCGCCCGAGAAGGCCTTCCGGGTCGTCCATCCGGGTATTCGTCTCTATCCTGACACCGACCTGCTCAATCTCCTTGATATCAGCGGCCAGGATATGCCTGGGCAGCCGGTAGGCCGGAATGCCCACCAGCATCATACCCCCTGGCTCCGGCAGGGCTTCAAAAACGGTCACCGAATGACCACCGAGCTTGGACAGGTAATAGCCGGCACTGAGCCCGGCCGGACCCGAGCCGACAATAGCTATTCTTTTACTGCTGGGCGGGGCCACCCTGGAGCTTTGCTTCCACAACCCGGTATCGTTATCAACGGCATACCGTTTCAGCATACGGATAGAGATGGGCTCATCCAGCTGACCACGGGTGCAGGAGCTTTCACAGGGGTGGGCGCAGATATAAGCACAAACCGAGGGGAAGGGAATCTTCTCCCGGACCACCGCCACGGCCTCACCCGGTTTACCTTCACGTATTAGCCGGATATAACGGGCAGCATTCACCCGGGCCGGGCAGGCCTGGTTGCACGGCGCTGCCGCCGGCCCCCTGGCTCCCCGGGCTGAGGTCGTGATTTCAATACAGCCATGAGGACAGCTCCGGGCACAGGTATAGCAGCCGATACACTTTTCCGATGACCAGCCCAGTATATTACCCCTTAGGCGACGGGAAACATCCAGCCTCTCCTCAGGATACTGGGTGGTAATTGTCCTGCGGAAGATGTTCCTCAGCGTAACAGCCATGCCCCTGGCGATACCGTTACCGTAACGCTCAAACCCCGACACGACTACCTCCCAGCCGGAAGAATCGCGACCATAAGAGCAACAATGCGGCCAACAGGGTCACATTGATCAGCACCAGCGACCAGTAGGGAGCCTGGGGCCAGAATAACACCTGCGCCCCGGTAACCACCAGGTTTATCAGTGCCAGCGGCAGCAGGAACTTCCAGGCGAAGGCCATCACCTGGTCTATCCTCAGGCGGGGCAGAGTCCCCCGTATCCAGATGAGGACGAAGAAGACGGCAAACATCTTAATCACAAACCAGAGGAAGGGGGGCAGGAACGGCCCTCTCCAGCCACCCAGAAAGAGGCTGGTGGCTATGGCCGAAATGGCCACCACTTCCGCATACTCGGTGAGCATCAGAGAGGCAAACTTCATCCCTGAGTATTCTATATTGAAGCCGGCAACTATCTCGGAGTCCGCCTCCACCAGGTCAAAGGGCGTGCGATTGGCCTC
>DAOWDO010000063.1 GCA_030638985.1 Dehalococcoidia bacterium
GTCGTTGGTTCGGTTGTCGTTGGTGTTGTCGTCGGCGTGGTTGTTGGTGTTGTCGTCGGTGTTGTCGTCGGCGTTGTCGTCGGTGTAGTCGTCGGCTCGGTTGTCGTTGGTGTTGTCGTCGGCGTTGTCGTCGGCGTTGTCGTCGGTGTTATGCCATTCGCCTGGGGGTGGCAGCCGGGAAGAGCGCACAGCTCATTACCCACAGCATGGATGGCGTCATCAGGCATGGCATAAAGACCGCCGGTATGGCAAAGCAGGCAATTCTCAAAGCCCAGGGTCAGGGCGTGGGGAGTCGGATACTCTCCGTCGCCCAGCACCGTAGCCCCGCCGCAGGCGGCCAGCACCAAAACCAGCAGGCCAAGCACAACCAGTGGCATTAACTTGTGCTTCAATTGGCTAACCTCATTATACCGCCTCACTCTAACCACCCCCCCTCTTCAGCTCTTCATACCAGACGGGGTGCTCTTCTTCAACATATTCTTCGGAAATCTTGCCGGTAAAGAAGGAGCGAAATGCCTTCCAGTGCCCCAGGACTACCACCAGCAAGACGTGAACTATCAGCAGCAGAATGAAAAGAAAAGAAAGGATATCATGGATATAGGTGGTTACTCCATACACCGAAGCCTGTATCGGCCAGATATGGGCGGCCACCTTGATGGCACCGGTGACCAGGATACCACCACCCAGGACAATAAAGGCCAGGAAGGCCGATTTCTGGGAGGAAAGGTACTTGCCTTCGGAGGACCACTTGCGGCGCAGCAGGTACTTGCCCAAGGTGCCACCAATGATATCATTAATATTGGGCACCAGGCTGCCGTAATTCCTTGATACGAGGAAGTCCGCCGCCCAGAAGCAGCCGGCAAACAGGGTAACCGCCAGCCCGATAAAGTGCATATTCAGCGGGAAAACGACTTCTGCCGCTGTCTTGGCAAACGGGCCGATAAACAAAAACCCCAGTATAATTCCTGAGGCTATCAGAGTAAAAATGCCGATGGCGCTCCCCCAATGTGCGACAAAGGAGCCGACACCGTGCCGGATTACCATGCCGTCCACTATTACCGGCTTCCTCTTACGCAGACCCCGGACAGCCCCGAGGACGATTCCGACCCCGGCGGCAACGAGTAAAACCCATGGAGCTGTATCAAAGAAAAGGGACTCCGAAGAATTAGCCAAGTAGAGCCCCACACCGGTTACCGCCAGAAGGAGAATCAAGACAAGTATTATCTTCCCCATTCAGTTCCTCCCTTCATTGCCTAGTTTACCCTCGCACAACAGCCCGGGGCAGTTTCACCCGCAGGACTGTGCGTTTAAGACATTAAAGTTATGGCGAATAGTATCAAGCCAATATAACTCATAGGATATTTTTTTGTCAACAACCACATTATTAAATCGGTAAGTATTTTTACAGGACTATTCCCAAGGGCCTGTTTGCTTGTGGGTACGCTTACAGGTAGAATGTAGGCGAGCAAGGGATAGCTAAAGTGCGGTTTTAAGGCGGCGGCGCCCCGATTATTAACTGGATAAAGGCAGGCCCTCAGATGAGCAAGTGGCTCGAACACAAAAGGGAAGTGCTGGTAGCGGCCCGCAAGATGCTGGAGTACGGCCTGGTGGTGGGGACATCGGGCAACGTCAGCCTGCGCCTGCCCCCAGAAGAGGGGAGTGGGCTCCTGGCCATCACCCCCAGTTCCCGGTACTACGACCAGCTTAAGCCCGATGACATCCAGGTGGTCAATTTTAAAGCAGAGCCGGTAGAGGGAGACCTGCCACCCTCCGTGGAGACCAGATTACACATCGGCATCTACCGGACCAGAAAGGATACCAGCGCCATAATCCACACCCATTCCACCTTCGCCAGCGCCATAGCCGTCGCCGGGCTGGATATACCGGCTATACTGGAGGACCAGGTTGCCTTCCTCGGTGGCGAGATTAAACTGGCGAAATACACTCCTTCCGCTAGCGACGACCAGGTGGAAACCATTACCGCCGCCCTCGGCGACAGGAATGCAGTGCTGCTGGCAAACCACGGTGCGGTGGGCCTGGGACGAACGCTGAGAGAAGCCCTTACCGCGTGCCAGCTTATCGAGAAGACGGCCAAGATATACTATCTTGCCCTGTCACTGGGGAAGGCCACCCCGCTGCCCGGCCGGGTAGTAAGGACAAAACAGGCGTTCTTTAAGACACTGAAGGGTGGCAGCGAGTGAAGTCTACTCATGGCGCAAGGCGCTCACCGGGTCCAGGCGGGCCGCCCGGTTGGCGGGGTACAGACCGGCCAGCAGGCTGATAGCAGTAGTCAGGGCGATAACACCCAGAATGAGCCAGGGAGAGAATACCGAAAGCTGGAAGCCGGGGAAATCGCTGAGGAATGTACGGCTACCGATGACGTTAAGCAGCTGACCAAAAACAAGGGCCACCACTCCCCCGATAATGCCCCCCAGCAGGCCCAGGGCACCACCCTCAACAGCGAACAGAAGGCGGATTGTCCCCCGGGTCGCCCCCATTGCCTTCATCACCCCTATCTCCCGCGTGCGCTCGTAGATGGCCATAATCAGGGTGTTGATGATACCAATCGAGGCCACCACCAGGGCGATAATACCGAAGGCGCTTAAGCCTATCTGGATGATGCCGAAGACATTTTCTATCTGGTTCAGTATCTCCTGCGAGGTTATGGCTTCAAAACCGAGGGCTTCAATGTCTTCGGCCACCCGGTCAACGAGGGAGACATCAGCCGCCTTTACCTGAAGAAAGAATCCCGGCTGCTCCTCGGTGTAGAGCTGAGGAGTATCGTTGTGGAAGCGCGCCATCTCCTTGGCATCGGCCATGGGAACCAGCACCTCAGCCTCGCTCAGCGTCCTTTCCAGCACGCCGACCACGGTTAAGGTATAATCCCTGGTTTGCGGGTCAAAGGGAACCTGTTTGCCCATGGTGATGGTAACCTGCCTGCCCAGAGCTGACTCAGCGTCAGTCCAGCCGAAGGTGTCCAGGTAGCCATAGGCTATCAGGCACTCTCCGGTGGCGCCCTCGTCAAAGTAGCCACCGGCTACCAGCTGCCGTATTTTGAGCGAATAATCAGGGCCGGTATCGACAAAAACGGTATATATTTTTTCGCTGCTCTGCGGGCTGATATAAAGCGCATCGATGTTGATAATAAAATCAACCTGCTCCACTCCCTCAATGGAGCGGATTTGGTCCAGGTCTTCTTTAGCAAAGGGCTCGATAATACGTGCCTCGGTGCTGTCAATCTCAACCGGATGCCCACCCTGCTGCCCAAAAATGTCCCCGCCGGAGGAAACGGCGATGGAATCCTCGGCAACCAGCAAGCCGAACTGATCAACTATGAAGCTCTCAATCCCGGAACCCAAGGACACCATCAGCGCTATCAGGGTCGCCCCGATAACCACCGCCAGGACGGTCAGGGCAGTACGCAGCTTGCGTCGCCACAGATTGAGGAAAACCATGCCGATGAGGTCAGTTAGCCTCAATCCGGATGCCTCCTCTCCCCTACAACCAGACCGTCACGCAGATAGAGCGCTCTTGTGGCCTGCTCGGCGATTTCTGAGTTGTGCGTTACCACAAGCAGCGTCAGCCCCTTTTCCCTGTTGAGCTGCGATAAGAGCTCTATAATACGGTCGCCCGTCTTGCTGTCCAGGTTGCCGGTGGGTTCATCGGCCAGGATAATCTTGGGCTGGACCACCAGAGCCCGGGCGATGCTCACCCGCTGCCGTTCACCACCGGAGAGCTGGCTTGGTCGATGGTTAGCCCGCTCCGCCAGCCCTACAGTCTCCAGGGCTTCCCCGGCCATCTGGAGGCGCTTACTGCGGGGTACCCGCGAGAAAACAAGCGGCAACGCCACATTCTCCAGGGCGTTATATGTCGGGTGGAGCTCAAAGGTCTGAAAAACAAAGCCGACGCTGCGGTTGCGGTAGCGGGATAGCTCCCCGTCGCCGGCCTGAGATAGGTCCTGGTCATCAACGACAACCCGACCGGAAGTTGGCGTGTCCAGACCGCCGATAATGTGAAGCAGGGTGGACTTGCCCGAACCGGAGGGGCCGATAATGGCGACGAACTCGCCGTCAGTCACTTCAAGGTCCATGCCGCGCAGGGCGTGTATCGTCTCATCTCCCAGGTGGTAGACTTTGGACACCTTCTCCAGTTTAATCATAGCAGCCACGTATTGGTTGAACTTATCCATTGTAGGCCAGTAGCCGCTTTTTAACAACAGCCGGATAAAAAAACGGTAGAACCACACCATACCGAAGGGCTGGGCACCCTAGAGGCTATCAATGGCGTGCCGCAGTTTCCTGGTAAAACCGGCAACCTCTGCCAGCGACCGGTCGGCTTCCATAAGCTGAATGATACGGCTGCCAACGATAACGCCGTCAGCCATCCGGGCAACCCGGGCTGCCTGCCGGGGGGTGGCTATGCCAAAGCCGAGGCAGAGAGGCTTGTCGGTGAATTTCCTTACTCTGGCCACAAAAGCAGCTAGGTCGGGAGGCA
>DAOWDO010000024.1 GCA_030638985.1 Dehalococcoidia bacterium
AGGCGTTATCGGCGGGACGGGGCTCTATGATGTCGAGGGGCTGGCTAATGTCGAGGAGGTCAATATTGATACCCCTTTCGGCAGGCCAAGCGACAGCATCACCATCGGCACGCTTGGGGGTGTAAGTGTCGCCTTTCTGCCCCGCCACGGCAGGGGGCACCGCATCTCGCCCACCGAGCTGCCCTCCCGCGCCAACATCTACGCCTTGAAGTCGCTGGGGGTGGAGCACATCATCGCCATCAACTCGGTCGGCAGCCTGAAGCCGGAGATTAATCCCGGCCACCTGGTCATCCCCGACCAGCTGATTGACCGCACCCGGCAGAGGGTCAACACCTTCTTCGGGGAGGGCATCGTCGCCCACATACAGTTCGCCGACCCCTTCTGCCCGGATATGAGGCAAATATTATATCAGGCAGCCGGGGAGGCCGGGGCCAGCGTCCACGCCGGCGGCACCTATGTCGTCATGGAGGGGCCGGCCTTTTCCACCAAGGCAGAATCACACCTGCACCGCTCCTGGGGGGCGGATGTCATCGGCATGACGGCACTGCCGGAAGCCAGGCTGGCGCGGGAAGCCGAAATCTGCTACGCTATTATCGCCTGCGCCACCGACTACGACGTCTGGCATGAGACCGAAGAGCCGGTATCAGTCGGGGTCATACTGGACACCATGCGCCGTAACACCGAGACCGCCAAGAGAATCATAAAGCTGGCAGCAGGCCGGATGCCGCAGAGGCCGGATTGCCGGTGCAGCACAGCCCTGAAAGGCGCCATCGTCACCGCACCCGAAGCCATGCCGCCGGCGCAGAAGAAAAAGCTGGGACTGATAATCGGCAAGTACATTTATTAGGGAGGCCGCTTATGCCCGATTTGAGATTTAACTGCCTGCCGACCATGATTGGCAGTATGCCCCACACAGACGCGGACAGGGCATGCTCGCTGGTGACCCATTACCTGAGAGACATCCCTGCCTGGCCGCAACTGCCCAAGCGCTCCTTTCTGGAGAACATGACCGCCCAGTTCGGCCAAGGCTTCCCCGGTCTGGTGACCGGCGACAACCGTATCTTTGTTGACCGCTCCCAGGACTGGGATGATCCCCTGGAGGAACTGTATACCGCCTATCTGGACAGCAACGTTAACAAATACCCCGTCAGCGCCGATTACGCTGCCGGTCTTTATTGCTTGATAGCCCGGCCCAGGCTGCACCCGAAGGCGGTCAAGGGACAGATTACCGGGCCGATTAGCTGGGGATTGGGCGTCTCCGATGACGCGGGTCGGGCCGTGCTCTACGACGAAATGCTGTCCGATGCCGCCGCCAAGATGCTGCGGCTTAAAGCCGGCTGGCAGGGAAGAGAGCTTAAGAAAATATCCAAAAAGACTATTATCTTTGTTGATGAGCCGGCCATGTCCTCCTACGGCTCGGCCTTCTTCTCGTTAGCGAAGGAGAAGGTCACCAGCCTGCTGGAGGAGGTACTGGGCGGCATCAGCGGCATCAAGGGAATCCACTGCTGCGGCAATACCGACTGGTCGCTAATCCTCGGTACCACCACCGATATCCTCAGCTTTGACACCTACAACTACGCCCAGTCTCTGACCCTTTACCCGGACGAGGTAAAGGGGTTACTTGATAGAAAGGGGGCTATCGCCTGGGGCATCGTGCCCAATGCAGAGGACAAGCTGGCCGGTGAAACAGTTTCCAGCCTGAAAGACCGCCTGGAGGAGGCCATGGCACCCTTTACCAGAAAGGGGATCCCTTTCAGGCAGCTTACCGAACAGGGTCTGCTGACCCCGAGCTGCGGGCTGGCGACCATGACCGAGGAGGCAGCCGCCAGAGCGCTGGAGATGCTGGCCGAGCTATCGAAGAAAATGAGAGAGCGATACATTTAGAGAGTACGGCATGGAATGTGACCTTGAAGTCAATAAATCAGCCTGCAACTGCACCTACCAGCCCTGCGCCCGAAAAGGCAAGTGTTGCCAGTGCATCGCCTACCACCTGCGGTTTGAGGAGCTGCCCGCCTGCTGTTTTCCGTCAGAAGTAGAGAGGACCTATGACCGCTCCTTTACACGATTCGCCGGAATGCACGGCAACCGCTAACCAGCAGGTTAGACTGCACCCTTGTGCCATATAAACAAAACCAAAGGAGATATTTATGCCACCATCGGAAGAGAACGAAACAGGCCAGCTATTTCAGGATGTATTCGACCAGATCAGCAAACGGATCAACCAGTTCGATGCCGATGAAAATAAACTCGTCTTCTATAATTCTTTGCTGGCCGGCGGTACTGTTATGGCCGGTTCGGTGGTTACCAACTGCCAAGGGATAAACAAGCTCTGGGCAGGCGGTGATGAGGCAAAAGCCATGGCTCTCGCCAAGCTGTTCACCTGTTTCATGCTCTTTCAGTGCTTCCGCTGGATTGAAGGAAAAGGGGATAACCCGCAAGAGCAAACTAACGACCACCATCCGGTTCTCCTTGACATTCTGTCCTTCTTCGGTGAAACCTCGGAAGAAGAAATCGAAGACCTGTCCAATATCAATATCCAGTTCCGCTACGAAGTGACACAGACCCACATGACCCACCTGGCCATCCTCCTTCTGGCCAGAGCCTGCCAGGCCTGCGGCCACCAGTGCATAGACTGGAGCAAGACGTCCTACCCGGTCAAGTCAATGAAGCCACTAACGCAATCGGGTGCCATCGTCGATTCTGCTCCCATAAGCGGCGTCGATGATATTCGCGCCTTCCGGGCAAGCCACGCCGCCGGTATCCAAGCCATGACTAAGTACCATGAAGAGAGAAGCAAAGCTGATGACCGGTTTACCCAAAATGGTTAGCGCTCTGCTCAAGCCGGAAGCCTATCCGGAAGCAACAGAACAGGTAGAGCTGGTGCAGACCCAGATGTCCTTTGTCTTCCTTGCCGACAGGTTCGTCTATAAGGTTAAAAAACCGGTGAACCTGGGCTACCTGGATTACACCACCCTGGAAAATCGCCGCCTCTACTGCCACCGAGAGGTCGAACTCAACCAGAGGCTGTGCTCCGACCTTTATCATGGCGTGGTAGCCATAACCCGGCATAATGATAGCTACAGTCTCGGGGGTCAAGGTAAGCCCGTTGAGTATGCGGTAAAAATGAGCCGCCTTCCCGGAGATAAGATGATGGATGTGCTGCTTCGGGAAAACCGGGTATCAACCGAAATGATAGGCCGGCTGGCGGAGAAGCTGGCCGACTTCCACCGGCAGGCGGAGACCGGCCCGGAGATAAGTGCCTTCGGCAGGCTGGCCGTCATTCGCCAGAACACCGAGGAGAACTTCAGCCAGACCGAGCAATACATCGGCAAGGCCGTTCCCCGCCTCCAGCACCGGCGGATTAGAGACTACATGCGGAATTTCATCAAGGACAATGCCGCCCTGTTCGAAGGCCGGGTGACAGGCAGACGGATAAGAGACTGCCACGGCGATCTGCATACGGCTCATGTCTGCTTTAGTGACGGCATATGCATCTACGACTGCATCGAGTTTAACGACCGCTTCAGATACGGCGATGTCGCCTCAGAGGTTGCTTTCCTAGTCATGGACCTGGATCACCACGGGCGGGCCGACCTGGGACGCAGCTTCGTCAACGCCTACACAGAGCTAAGCCAGGATGAAGAGCTCAAGAAGCTGCTCAACTTCTATCGCAGCTACCGGGCCTACGTCCGTGGCAAGGTGGCCTGCTTCAAGCTGGATGACCCTCATATTTCGGAAGAGGAAAAAGAACGG
>DAOWDO010000090.1 GCA_030638985.1 Dehalococcoidia bacterium
AATGCCAAAAAGTATATCGAACAATAGCTTGGCTACTTAGGATTGTTAGCAGTATAATGGAGAACAAGCAATGAAGGTAATTTTTCTGGAAGATGTGCCCCGGATAGCCAAATCTGGTGAGGTAAAAGATGTTGCCGAAGGCTACGGCAGGAACTTTCTAATCCCCAGGAAATTGGCTGCCCCGGTCAGTTCGGGGGTGACCGGCCGGCTTGAGGCTCAGCAGCGGGCCCGGGCTAAAGAACAAGTGCAGGAGGCGGCCGAGATGGCTGAAATGGCCGGTCGGCTGGAGGGCAGGGAAATCGTTATTAAGGCCAGGGCCGGCGCCAGGGAACGTCTCTATGGCTCAATCACCAGCGCTGATATTGCCGCTGAACTGGAAAAGACCACCGGGGCTACCATTGATAAAAGAAAAATAGAACTGGATAAGCCGATACATGAGCTGGGCAGTTTTGAAGTGCCAATCAGGCTGGCTAAAGGTGTTGTTCCCAAAGTAAGGGTCACTGTCTCCGTAGAGGAGGGCGAGAGTGCCCAATGACAGGTCTTTGCCCCACGATATAGATGCCGAAGAATCGGTAAATGGTTCGTTGCTGATAGACGGCAAGGCCATCTACGATATCGCTGTCCAGCTTGACCCGGAGGACTTTTACAACCTGCCGAACCGGTGGATCTATGAGGCCTGTCTGGAGCTTTACAATCGTGACGAGGCGATAAACCAGGTAACGGTGGCCCAGGAACTGGATCGTCAGGGGAGGCTGGAGAAAGGCGGCGGTGCCGCCTATTTAAGTCGTCTGGTTTCGGTGGTACCCACCTCGCTTGATGTCGAGCATTATGCCCATATTGTTCGCCGCCTTTCAGTCATGCGCAAGCTAATTGCCGCCGCTGATAAGATTTCCCGCATTGGTTATGAGGCGGACCCGGATGTCAATACCGCTCTCAGCCGGGCAGAGGATGTCCTCTACACTATTCGGCATGACAGGGGCACTCTTGACTTTGTCCATATCAAGCAGGTGCTGGACAGGTATTTTGAAATACCCCCGGCCCCGGAACCGGGGGAGCACCGGCCTATCCCCCACATACTGACCGGGTTTAACGGTCTTGATGAGTTTCTGGGTGGCTTCCAGCGCTCCGATCTGATTATCGTCGCCGGTAGGCCAAGCATGGGCAAGACCAGCCTGGCCCTCAGTATTGCCCGGAATGCCGCCGTGGAGCAGGGAGCCTGTACCGCCCTGTTCAGCCTGGAGATGGGTCGGGAATCTCTGGTGCAGCGTCTGCTGGCTGCTGAGTCGGGGGTAAATGCAAGGCGAATACGCCTCGGTCAGAACACCGAGGATGAGGAAAGAAGGATCATGGAGGCCCAGGGTAAGCTATCGGAGGTGCCTATCTTCATTGATGATTCACCGCAGCTCAGGGTGGTCGAAATGAGGAGCAAGGCCCGCCGGCTCCATTATGAGCGGGGCATCGACCTGATTATCGTTGACTATCTGCAGCTAATGCAGACGGATGGCCGCGTCCAAAACCGGGTGCAGGAGATAAGCGATATTACTCGTGCCCTTAAAGCACTGGCCCGGGAACTTAATGTACCGGTAATCGCTGTCTCTCAGCTCAGCCGTGGGGTGGAATGGCGGGCATCACATATACCTCAGCTCGCCGACCTCAGGGAGAGCGGCAGTATTAAGCAGGATGCTGACCTGGTGATTTTTATTTATCGGGACGAGGTCTACTACAGTGAAGAGGAATGGCAGAGCCAGCACCCGGAAAAAGAATACCCCAGAGAAATGGCGGATATAATCGTTGCCAAGCACCGAAACGGCCCCACCGGTCAGGTGAAGTTGCGCTTCCGTCAGCGCCTGACCCGGTTTGAGAATATTGCCAAGGCGGAACCGACGCTGCTATGAAGCCATTTGCCGGCTTTCCAGCCAGAACGGCCTATACCCCGGTGCCCAATCCTTTCTTAGGCCGGGTGATGCCCGACATCAGTGATATCAGCGAGCTCAAGGTTACTCTCTATATTATGGCTGAAGTCTATCGTAAAAAGGGTTCTCCCCGGTTTGTCACCTTTGGCGAGCTACTGGCCAGCCCAAATCTGATGCAAGGCCTCAGCCAGAGCGGCGGCGCTGCTGAAGAAGCTTTGCAAAACGCCTTGAAACTGGCAGTCGGGCGGAAGACAATCCTGTACCTGACAGTGGATTGTAATGGAGAGGCTGAAGATATCTACTTTGTCAACACCGAGGCTGATAGACGGGTGGTAGCCAGGATTGAGAACGGCGAGATGGACTTACCCGGCATTGGTGGCAGGGTAAGGCCGGCTATCCCCGCCGAGCCGTTGCCCGATATCTTTACCCTCTACGAAGAGAATATTGGGATGCTGACCCCGATGATTGCCGAGGAGTTAAAGGCGGCAGAAAAACTTTACCCGGAGAGCTGGCTCCGGGACGCTATCCGGGAGGCGGTCAAGCAGAACAAGCGAAAATGGAACTATATTTCGGCCATTTTAGAGCACTGGTCGGCTGAAGGTAAAAGCAATGGAACACATCGGCGATACTCTAAAAAGGAAGACCCGGACAAGTACATCAAGGGCCGATACGGACACATGGTTCAACGCTGAAGAGGCAGCGACTTCAGGCTCAGCTTGCCCGGTGTGTAATGGTGCCGGTCTTGTCCACCCCCTGCTGGATTCGGAAAAGCCGGATTTCAGCCGGGTGGTTGCCTGTCGTTGCACCCGGAAGGTGGCCGATAGTGAGCGCCGGGCGCGTCTGGAGCAGTACAGCAATCTGGGGTTGCTGCGCCGTTACACCTTTGATAAGATGGATGCCCGGGGTCGTAGCGGCAGTGCCGCCAGCCAGGAGAGATTTGCTCGTGCCTATCAGGCGGCCAGGGATATTGCCGGCAGTCCTCGGGGCTGGCTGGTACTGATGGGGCCAAGCGGCAGCGGCAAGACCCACCTGGCAGCAGCCATTGCCAACGAGCGCCTCAACCAGGGATATCCGGTGCTTTACAAAAGCGTCCCTGATCTGCTCGATGACCTGCGGGATACCTTTTCTCCGGACAGAGAAGTACACTATAATCAAACATTTGATCGGGTTCGCAATGCACCGCTGCTTGTTCTGGATGACCTGGGGACCCAGAGCAGCACCTCATGGGCCAGGGAAAAGCTGGACCAGCTATTGAATTATCGCTTCAACCAGGCGTTGCCCACGGTGATAGTCTCCAGCATCGCGATGGAGAGATTGGACGAGAGAATCCGCACGCGGCTCACCGACCCCGAGCTGTGCCGGGTTTACCTGCTGGAGGAGAGCCAGACCGACATGGACTATGACTGGCCGTCGGGGCTGGAGCTGCAGAAGAGTATGACCTTTGCCAGGTTTGACTGGCGACGTATAAATCTAGCACCGGAGCAGCAGCAGAACCTGGAGCAGGCCTACCGCCTGGCGATTGACTTTGCCAAGTCCCCTGAAGGCTGGCTGGTATTTAATGGTGCCACCGGTTGCGGGAAGACCCACCTGGCGGCAGCCATCGTCAACTACCGCTACCAGGCTAAAAAGCCGGCACTCTTTGTTGTCGTGCCCGAGTTCCTCGACCACCTGCGCTCCACCTTCAACCCGGAGAGCAAGGTATCCTATGACCAGCTTTTTGAAAGGGTGAAGACCAGAACGCTGCTGGTTCTGGATGACTTCGGGGAACAGACGACCACTCCCTGGGTGCGGGAAAAGCTGTATCAGGTTATCACCTATCGCTATAACGCCAAGCTGCCGACGGTGTTCACCACCAGGTGCTCACTGGAGGAAATCCTGGAAGAGATGGATAGCGCCATCAGTTCCCGGCTGGTTGACCATCAGTTCAGCACGCCCTTTAATATCACCGCCCCTGACTATCGGGGTGATGTTATATCAGCCAGGAGTGCCGGAAAATCAGGCCGGGGCAGAAGGCATCGCTAGGCGTGTGGGCGAAAAAGCCTCAAGCTTGTATCTTTGCCGGCTTTTTATTAAAATGTGCAGGATTGCGTAGAGAGATGACAAGATGATAAACAGTCCGGTCCTGGTACTCAACCAGGGCTATGAGGCACTGAACATATGCCGGGCACGGCGGGCAATAGTCCTGATACTTCAGGGCAAGGCTGAAATGCTTGAGGATGGGCTGGGTCTGGTCCACACCGCCAGAGCCGTTTTCCCGATACCTTCGGTAATCAAGCTGGCCTATATGGTGGCGCGCCCCCGGCTGGAAAGAAAGCTGTCCCGCTTTGGTGTGTTTCATCGTGATCGCTCTACCTGTCAGTACTGTGGCAAGGAGGGCCGGCAGCTTACCATCGATCACGTTATACCACGGCATCAGGGGGGGCAACATCGATGGGAAAATGTGGTCAGCGCCTGCATGTCATGTAATCGTCGTAAGGCGGGCCGGACTCCGGAGCAGGCCAGGATGAAGTTGAGTCGGAGGCCGGGTCCCCCCCACGGCGGTGCTCTCTTTTATATCCCTCACCACTATATGAGCAACCTGAGCGAGTGGCAGAAATACCTGCCCCGCTCGGCTGATTGGTCTTAGGCTCGACGCTGGCCAGTCTTCCTGGTCCTGGTATTCCTTCGCTTTGAGCGGAATAGTTCCCTTGGCCTGGCGGCTGCTTCAGCAGGCGGTATTTTTGCTGTAACCGCATCTTGCTGCCAAGCAGGAACTGTTTGCCTAGGGGAGTTTTCGCCGACCGTACTGGCCACTCTTGTCGCCGGTGGGACGTGATGGGCTTCCGCAAGCGCTTGCTCCTTCATGGCACGATACCGCTCGCATTCATAGCCCAGGCAACACAGCAGGCGGCCGCAGACACCTGAGATTTTCATCGGGTTAAGGGGCAGATTCTGCTCTTTGGCCATTTTTATTGATACCGGGTTGAACTCGCTCAGGAAGGTGGCGCAGCACAGAGGTCGGCCGCAGCGGCCGAAGCCACCTATTATCTTGGCCTCATCCCGGGGCCCTACCTGGCGTAGTTCGACACGCACCTTTAGCTGATGGCCCAGCTCTCTTACCAGCTCACGGAAATCAACCCGCCCTTCGGCGCCAAAGAAGATGGTCAGACGGTTGCCCTCAAGGTCGTATTCGCCTGATATGAGCTTCATGGGCAGCTCCAGCCTGTCCAATAGCTCGGTGCACTTGGCCAGGGCTTCATTTTCCCTCCGGGTAATTCTTTCAGCCTGCTCCATGTCCTTGGTGTTTGCCTTGCGCATCACCGGTTTTAGAGGCTTGGTCAGTTCACTGGCTTGCATCTGTATTGGGGAGATGATTACCCTTCCCATCTCCAGGCCGCGGCTCGTTTCGACAACGACATGGTCATCTACCGCAAGTTCAATACCGGCCGGGTCAAAATAATATACCCTGCCGGCCCTTCTGAATCGGATACCGACAACCTCGGTCTTGTTGGTTTCCTCGTTATTATCTGTCATTTAGACTCCTATCTAAAAATCTGGCTCTTTTTTGCAATGGGCATATCAAGCATCAGTACTTCCAGTACCAGGCGTGGATTGGCATTCAGCCGTAGCTGTTCCTGGGCGGTGCTGATGCTGCCGATGAAAGATCTAATCTCATTCAGAGTAAAATCTCCGGCCCAGTCAGGCAGCTTTTCCTCAAGATCGATATTGGTGATAGACTGGTTGAAGCCGGCTTTAATCAGGAGCAGGTCGCGCCAGAAGTCAAGCCACAGGTCTAATTCTTCCTGCACGGATTCGTGGTTCTGGCCGAACCGGGTGGCCAACTGGGCTGCCAGGGCGAATCTCTCCTCATAACCGCCCTGCATTATGTCAACAAGGTTGTTCATCCTCTGGTTGTGCTGCTTGAGCAGGTCATCATCCCGGGCGGCAGCCAGGGCCCAGCCAAGGCATCCGTGGCTGAGATGGGCCAGTAGCCTGGCCTTACCGGGTTCGGTGCCACAGCTGCTGGCGAGAGCGGTCTCTACTTCGCCGGCAGCAATCGGTTTTAGCTCCAGCCGCTGGCATCGGGATATTATGGTCTCGGGAAGCTGGCTGAGATTTTCGGTCATCAGGATAAACACCACCCGGGGTGGGGGCTCCTCAAGCGTCTTCAGAAGGCAATTGGCTGCTTCGTTGGACAGCAACTCGGCGCCATTGATGATGAATGCCTTACAACTGCCTTCAAATGGGGGCATATTGGCCGAATGTCGCAGCTGCCGTATCTGTTCAATACTGATCTCAGTCCTGGCTTTAACCTCATCGACCTCAGGGGACGGAGTGAGTCCTATAATCTGTACATCGGCGTGCTTACCAGAGGCTATCTTCTGGCAGGATAGGCACTGGCCACAGGGTGGCTCAGCCTCCAGGCAGTTTAATGCCTGTGCCAGGTTTATCGCCAATGTCATCTTGCCCACGTGAGGGGGGCCGGTAAAGAGATAGGCATGAGCCAGCCCATCCTTCTCCAGCCCTCGCTGGAGCAGGGTAACAGCCCGGCTCTGTCCAACCACCTGCCACATAACGAAGCCTCCGTTCTGCTATATCAGGTCACAGCGGGTCAGGTCGTCAAAGGTCTCACGGCGGCGAATAAGCCGGGACTTGCCGTTATTGACCAGGATGACAGCCGGCCTGAGTGAGGCGTTGTAGTTGCTGGCCATTGGCAGGCAATAGGCACCGCAATCAGGTATGGCTATAATATCTCCGCTTGAAACCGGCGGCAGATTAATATCCTGGATCAGCATATCACCAGACTCGCAGAACTTGCCGGCGATGGTGACCTGTTCGCTATCACCCTCCAAGACCTTATTGGCTATCAGTGCTTCATACCTGGCCCCATAGAGGGCCGGGCGAATGTTATCGCCCATGCCGCCGTCTACCGAAACATAGTGCCTGACGCCGGGGATATCTTTGACCATGCCGACCCGATATAGCGCCACTCCCGCCTGACCCGTAAGCGCTCTCCCCGGTTCGATAACCAGCATTGGATGGGGGAGCTTAAGCTGGCGACATTTATTGACCACACGGGATACTATGGCCTCGGCGTAGTACGAGACAGGTGGTACCGGGGCATCCACCGTGTATTGTATGGCGAAACCGCCGCCAATGTTGAGCTCCTCAAGTTCGAAGCCAAGACTCTGCTTGGCCTCGGCGGCAAGGTCAAGGACAATCTCGATAGCTTCCATATACGGCTGGACGTTGGTGATAAGAGAGCCCAGGTGAAAATGAAAGCCGACAAGGTTCAGGCTGGGGGCAGACATGGCTTGAGCCACCGCCGCAGCGGCCTCGAATATGGGGAAGCCGAACTTACTGCCGATAGCTCCGGTGGTAATGTGTGCATGGGTTTGCGGGTTAATCCCCGGGGTCAGGCGCAGCAGGATATCAGCTATATGGCCTGACTCCTCGGCTATTTCAGTCAGTATGCCGAGTTCATCGATGTTATCGACTACTATGCGGCTGATATGGTTCTTCAGGGCCAGCTTGATTTCGTCAAGTGTTTTGTTGTTGCCGTGAAAATAGACCATATCCATGGGAAATGCGGCCGACTCGGCTATGCCGAGCTCTCCTGCCGACACTACATCCAGTCCCACTCCCTCCTCTTTAAGGATAGCCGCCAGAGCTTTGTTGAGGAAGGCTTTGCTGGCATAAATGACCGTGGTATCGGCATAACGTCGGCCAAACTCCTCCTTAAATTCGCGGCACTTGCTGCGCAGGGTAAACTCGTCGAACAGATACAGCGGCGTACCATATTCAGCTGCCAGCTCCATGGTGTCGCTGTCACCTATCATTATGTGGCCTTGCTTGTTCACCCTGGTGGTCAGTGGAAATAGAGAAAGCCTTGATAT